>JAKEHD010000783.1 GCA_022615215.1 Blastocatellia bacterium | reverse complement strand
GAGAGACGCAGAACCGGCTTGATGACTTCGACCCGCTGCACTTGAGAGACCTCTTTCAGAAGGGCAACATTCAGAAAGACTTCTGGACCGAGCGCATAAGGAGAGAAGCAGTCGTCATAAAACGGTATCCGCTGGCTAATTGGGGATAAACATTAAGCCAAAACCGAGACTTCATACTCTCGTGCGAATGGTATCAGGGAGGCTGACAAGGGAGATTATCACAAGGAAAGGTTCCATCTCATGCCGCGCGCAGTATAAATCTCACGGCATTCGTCACTGTCTCAAGACGGATGATGTTCGAGTTCTTCAAGCCGGTCTTCAAGTTTTTCATGCTCTGCTATCAGATCGAGGAGGTACTTGGTGAGACCGCGCAGACGCCGGTTGGTATCTCTCGCTTCAGTCTGCATAGCGTCAAACCGTGCCTTCGTTTCTGCGCGAACTTCTGCTATTTCGGCCTGCATGTCGTCAAGCTTGGGCTGTGTATTGAGAGAATCTTCTTTGACGACACTCTCAACAACTTCGAGGCGCTGCTCGATTGAATCCACGCGAATGCCGAGGTTGATGATTCCCTGTTTGATAAACCGATTGTCTTCTTCGACAGCGTTAAACCGGACATCCATAGAGTTCATACGGGTGTCTATGGATCGCACATGCTCAAGAATGAGATTGAACATTTCAGATGTGCTCAGGGTGGTTTCTTCGTCGCTCATCAGAGCAAGCATAGGCGTATCGGCCGATGCTGTCAATGAATAACCATTTGTGAGAAAAGCATGACCTCTGTCATATACAGCGACAGGCAAGACAGGAGCGAATCAGGGATGGTTTTAATCAGGATCTCGATCCAACTTCACCCAATTTGTCGTGTTCACAGTTGCATGGCGGACTACGGCGTCTGTGGGCCTGGCGACTCCGGGACTGCCAGAGGGGCGAGCGCCGCCCTGACACAGGCACACACGCCCTGCCAATCGCGATCTGAGAGATGGCCGACCAGCACAGGATGCGCAGAAGGAGGCAATGTAGCGAAAAAACTGCGAAAGATCGAGGCGACTCGCAAGCCCGCCTGTGCCCAATCTTGCAACACATAGTCAGTGGGACCGGGAGCGGTCGTCTGGCTGGTAATCAGGCCGACGACTATATCAGGACGCGATGCATGGTATACCTGAGAGGACACGACGACAGTCGGCCGGCGCTTGATGCCCGTAACTCCTGGGAAATCGATCACCACCACATCGCCCGGATTAAACAAGTTCCTCATCCTCCGGGTAGAGATCGACAGCATACTGCAAAGAGAAGGCGGTCAAGTCGTGTTGATCTTGTTCGCTCCAGGTGTCACTACGCTCCACAACGGCCACCTCGGACTGTGCCAGATCCTGTAAGATCAGCGATGCGAGACGAAGCCGCTCGCTCGGCGACAGGACGCGAACGGTTTCTGCGAAGACTTCTTGCGCAGTCAGCGTCATTTGCATTTCTCCCGTGTTTCTCTTCGTTCATCATAACGAAGTACGAGAAGACAAGACAAGTTCTCCCGCCCGCCAAATATCCGGCGTAACCGGCCCGCCGCCGAACACTCAAAGTAACCATAGCGAAATCCGATTCAGCGGCTCCGGTTGACGCCCGTGTTAGACCCTATGTTGGCAAGCAACAATTCTCATTTCTACAAATCAAGCCACAGTCGTATTACGGCTTCTATCGAAGCAAGTTGTTCGGTTGTCAGTGTTCCCAGCTTCCTTATCAGCTTCGCATGCGGAATCGTTGTCAGGTTTTGTACGTCAAAGACTCCGGGCCGTAAGAATCTTGTTTTTATTTCTACTTCAAACCGAGAGCCACGCGCGCTTGTTGTGCGAGGCAGTACTGTGGCCAAGGCCCGATCTTGATCTAACGCTGGAATGCTGACCACGAGGCAGGGCCTTATCTTCGCTGTCATCCCAAGGTCCACCAGCCACACTTCACCTCGATTCGGATTGCTCATCGGCGGATTCTCTCTGATCAAGTTCTAAAAAGATCGCTTCTGCGTTAAGTATGAGTTCTTCATCCGTCAGAGGCGGGAAATCCAAAACCCTTGTGCGGCGAATAATTTCAGAAGCGACTTCGCGTTTCTCGGATTCGGATAAGTGATCGAATGAATTTAGCATTTCCTCAACTGCCGTGCTCATAATCGAAACTCCTGTCATCACGAATAATTCCACAATTCGCACTCTTGAGGAACGAACGGAACCGAAGGCTGTAGGCGGTCGGGTGCAGCGCCTTGTTCGGCCTCAGTTGATTCGGTATCAATTCATCAATTCTACGCGGCAAGCCCGCCACACTTTACATTTTCTACAAATAGCAGTCCAACCGGCCCGACCACAAAGCATCTTCCAGGTTTCTGGAGAACTTTTAAAATATATCCATTCCATCGGTTGCAGACACTCTAAACATTTTGGTCTGTCTTTTGGGGGATCACTCGCAGGTTTAGACCTGCGTTTCAGCACTTCCTCTATCTCTTTCCAAGAGTAAGGCGGCCCCTGATGCTGACTCCGATTCTCTTCTTCCTCAATTTGCCGCATTTCTTCGGCTGTGTAATAATGGTTTCCGCCATGCCGGTTCCAGGCATCTGCCCATTCCTGAAGCCGCTCTGGTGTAGAAACGATCCCATGTTCAAAATCGAGCGTCTCCTCAAAAATCGTTTGGAGAATCTCTTCGGCTAAATAGGTAGTCCAATACTCTTGATAAGGTTCTTCCAATTTCCTGCAATACGCCTCATGATCAACTGAATCCCATGCTTTTAGAAAACGGGTCTTGAGGTCGTCGTCTCCAATCAATTCTCCATCGAGCCAGACGAGCGTGCGCTTCCTCCCGTTTTCCAATCCTATAACTGTGTAACGTGTCGCTTCCATTTCCTTTTGTAGTAGTTTACACCAAGTTACGCACGGAGGCCGAACAGCCAGGGATGAGCCGCGAGCGATAGCAAGCAGGCTCAATCCATTCGTCAGACCGGATTCATTGGTCCTTACCAATCTCTTTTGCTAAAAACTCACGCCCTGCTGATAACAGCCTCTCCACCTTGCTGCGCGCCTCTTGTGAAAATTCGTATCTATCATCTTCGAGCCATCTCTCCAGGCTCTCGATCTCTTCCTGTATTTTAGCTTCGGAAAACCCATAGAGAAAAGCAAGTGGGCCACAGTATAGAAAGTGTGCCACTTGCGTCCTTGTAGGTCCGCCGATCATTCCTTCACCAGTACCTTCCCATTGTGAAAGGTCAACGGTCTGTCCGGCATATTTCCTCCAGACTTTGAAGGGGACACCGAACAATTCCTGATTTTTACGAAGCCGAACGATAGTACGGCCGCGCGAACGGTCTGCATATCGGTACGAGATAGAGATTCGCCCGTTGCGTTCTTTCCTAATAGTGGCGTATAAAGTGGCCATCAATAAAATCGTTTTCCTTGCCTTTGATTCTGACCGTCACGCTCATCTTATGCCTCGCAGTAGATTGTAGAGCCAGTCAAAGTATTCCGTGTCGCGTCGCGCAAAGTCAAGAGGCGAGCCATATAGTAAGTGTTCAGACTTTTTCAGCAGATTGCGAGGTAACAGGCTTCTCCCGGCAGCTTGTGGTTAGGAAGGGTTGCTTGCGCCCGCCGAGTGGTTATAGAGCAAGCAGCGGGTGCAAGCAGCCCTTCCTGACCTGTGATCTACCGTCATTTGCTGATGAAAGCCCATCCGGCTCAATTCCAAAAAACTGCTTCTTCTGTGATCTACCGTCATTTGCTGATGAGAGCGCACCCGGCTTGATTCCAAAAAACTGCTTCTCCGAACTATGCGCGATATATTACCCCCATGCACAAAGCGATTATCTCCTTGCCGCGCATGAAATATGGTAGGGGCGCACCTGTGTGTGCGCCCGGATAGGGGCAGACACACAGGTCTGCCCCTACGATTCCAAAATCTTTGACCACCTTGATGCGAGCCGAAGCGCCAGCGGCGGCGCTTCTTTCTACGCTCGCTTCAATCACTCAATCGGCCAGCCGCCGTGCTCGTCCACGCTTGAATCTATCTCAGCCATCAGCCTTATGGTTTCTGAAAGCGCCGAGACTATGCGTTGATAGTGCGTCAGGTCGTCGTAAGTGAGCTTGCGGCCACGACGGTCTTTCAGCCACTTATGACAGACCTGATAGCCGCCTACGTGAAACGCCCACACTTCGGGAGGCACCCCCTCGAAGTATTGCTCACGGTTGATCCATACGCGCCCCGGCGCTTCATCTTTGCCCGGCTCCGTGTATCGCACATGCTCAACCGCGTTGTCGCCTGGGACCGGGTAGCGCGTTATCGCCGGGCCGTGCTTTTCCATCAAGTGCAGTCCTACGAGTTCTTCTCCGAGATGGCAAAGCGCGCGCAAGAGGTCCGCGTTCGAGGTCAGAGGCAGGCGGGGAAAGTCTATCTTTAGAAACTCACTGTAACGGCTGCGATAGGTCAGCGAGTGAAAGATCGCGTACATATAATCGAAAACATCTTCCGGGCCGAAGGTCGTCTTCAGATCGCCTTTGCCATCGTCTATAAAATCCATCTTCAAAATCTCGGCAAAGTAGCCGATGAACGAGGGCGAGAGGTTAGGGCGGCGAGAGCTATCGGCAGCTACGCCGTTGTCGAACAGATTGGCTTTTTCTCTATTGGGGTAGAGATAGAGGGGAAACAAACTTGAGCCATCCTTTATCTCTGCGAATACCGCCGGGGTTGGTGAATTGGAAACGACGGCATGCTGCCAAGATTCCATTTTCGTTTGACGAACCGTGTTCAAGCAAAGGTTATCTTTGCCCGCAACATGATCCAACAATTCCCGGCGGGGATAGTCCATCGCTACAGTGCTGAAGTAGCAAAACCGCCAATCAAACGGACGATACAGAGAGCGAATGAAATGGCGTTTCCAATCCTGGTCGCTCCTCAATTCTTTCCGGGCAATACTGAGTTGCCAGTCTCTATTATCACGAAGGGCGTACTTGTTTCTTAGGTCATCATCAGAGTATGCAGTTTCGCGTAGATCAGCGATGCGAGCGTGAAGGCTGTCTTCATCAAAATCAATAGCAAAATGGTCACGATGGGATTGATAGCCAAGTACATTAACCGGCATCATCTCCGTTACCTTCCACCCCCGCTCGTACTCTGCCCGCAAGTCCGCATCCTGCGGCACGAATAGATAAAACGGCGACTGAGGCTCCAACTTCGTCCACTTCGTCGTGCTTACATCGTTCTGCCAAAGCCAGTGATACTTTCCCCCTATTAGCTCCGGCTCGCCTTCCACGTTCTTATCATATATCTCGCGCACTCCCCATAGATGCGCGTGACTGACCGACGCGCTTTTTTTCTTCGCGCCGCTGCGCTTGATGAAGATTCCTATGGCAACGCCTTGCTGTATGTCGAATACGTTTTCATCTTTCGAGCCGTCTGGACATCGTTCTTTCTTCTTGCTGTTACCGTGCAGGTCGAGCACATAAATATCATCGAAGGTATCCATCAAGCTCTGGCGCATCCCTCGAAATGTAGGGTTGTCCTGGTAGCCGTGATTCGTGATGAATGCCAATACTCCATAGCCGGTCTGCTCGATTCGCCATTGCGCGAAGCGTATGAACTTCACATAGTCATCATTGAGCCATTTCGGATTGCGCTCGCCCAGCCTCTCCCCATCAACCTCGAAATAGTTCGCCGTAGGCTTGCCGGAGAGCGTGTCCGTCCCTCTCAGCAGGTCGGCTATCCATTGGCCCGTGTTGGCCGAATGGCCCGAATAAGGCGGATTGCCCAGCACGACCATTACTGGCGCTTCCTGCTTTATACGGCTTGCTGAGTTGGCTTCTTCGGCGAGCCACTGAGCGAACAAGGGGAGCTTGCTATCGGAGTGCGCTTCTTCGAGTGTATTGGTCAGATAAACGCGCAACCGTTCATCAGTCTTGAAATCATAGCCGCTTTCATCCAACAGCAGGCCGAGTTTCATGTGAGCTACAGCGTAAGGAGCCATCAGCAATTCAAAGCCGAACACGCGCGGCAACAAATGGTCAGACACATACCCCGACCACATCCCAAGATTGCTCTTGAATGAATCGAAGATGTGCTTGATGACTTCATAGAGAAATGTGCCCGTTCCCGTCGCAGGGTCGAGAATCAAAACCCTGTGAACCTCTACGTCGGGGGTTCCTTTCGCGGCCTTCACTTTGATCTTGCTTGCGTCGGCCAGACCGTCAGGCAATTTGAAATCCGTCCTGAGTATGTGGTCGACGCTGCGGACTATGTAGGATACGACCGGCTCCGGCGTGTAATAGACGCCTCGCGCCTCGCGCATTCTCGGATCATACGCGGCAAGGAAAGTTTCATAGAAGTGTACAACGGGGTCTTCGCGGCGGGTCCGCTTTCCGAAGTCCGCAAGTATCGCGGCGATGTCGGTATGGTTGAGCAATTCAGCAAGGTCATCGACCGCCCACACTATGCGATCATCGAGATCAGGCCCGGCTATGTAGCTGAACATCTTGCGCAAAAAGGGATTCGTTTTCGGCAGATCATAAGCGGCGTGCTGACGTGTGAATCGCCCTCCGCCTCTCGCGTTGCAACGAGCGGCGAAAAGACCATAGCAGAGGGTCTGCGCGTACATATCGGCGAACTGGTCTTCGGTCAGGTCGTGAAGTAAAACTTTCTGAAAGCCTTCCATCTGATGATGGAGCGAGCCGCCCTTGTCTTCATCGGCGAAGGCTCGATGAATCGTGTTGCGAATGAGCCGAGCGATGGCGGCCATGCGTTCGGCCAGTTCTTTTGCATTGGCTACGGTGGGAATCTTCGCATTCAGAAAAGCGGTGAAGAGTTCGCCAACCCGCTCCGGGCCGTCTTTCTCCATTCGGAGTTTGCCCTTTGCGCCGGGGCTTGCAAGGCGGGCCGTCAGGCGATGCTCGCCATTGACGTACCATCGGAATTCAAGATAGTCGGTCAGGATGAGATTGCCGAGGCTTTCGAGGTAACGCCCGATCTGTTCGCTGCGTCGAGCGCGGTCGAGCGATTCGCCGACATCTTTGGCTTCGATATAGCCGAGCGGGGTTTGCGCGCGAGTGACGATATAATCGGGAGCGCCACACTTGATGCGCCTGGGTTCATTGGTAGCGGTTATGCCATCGGCAAGGGATTCGATGAGAGATTTGAGGGCGGGCCGATGTGTATGCTCGGTGGCATTGCCCGCTTGAATGGCGCTCTCGATTTTTTTGCAATACTCAGCCCAGGTCATCAGTTGCAGATTTCCTTATCGCTTCGACAAGCAGAGGCATAGATCGAAGTGAGAAAGATACCAGCAAATGAATACGGTGCGCTACCAGGTAGCGCGGCCCTCAACGCGAGGGGAACCAGTGATAGCTGACGACTCAATATCAGAACCTGTTGTCTATCGTTCATCGTTCGTGATATGAAGACAATTGACGGGAGGTGCCTGTATGACTAAAGAGGAAGCCCGCTTATTCAAAGCGCGCTGGCAGCTTGCTAATGAGAGAATCGTCGAGGAAATTCGGAGCACGCCGGTTTCGGTCAAACTCCAGCAACTGGCAGAGATGTACGATGCAGGGCGATCATTGGGGTGGTCCAAAAAGCTGAAGGCAGATGAGCAAAAAGTTCGCGAACGGTGGCTACGTCTGAAGGAGTTACTCGATGGGCAAACCTGATTTGCCAGGAGGGTTCGTTTCGGCATTGCAATCCCTGACCCGATGGCTCGAAGTCGAAGAGATTCCCTATTCAACCATCGGCGGAGTCGCTGTCTCGCTCATCGCACAGCCCCGCGCGACACAGGACATAGACGCAGTAATATGGCTTGAAGAAAAGAGATGCGGTTCCATAAAGTCGGTGCGTGGTCTCTACTCAAGCATACAACAGGCGATGGTCGCGATTACGGCT
>JAKEHD010000154.1 GCA_022615215.1 Blastocatellia bacterium | reverse complement strand
TGGTAAGCCTGGACCAACATCGGGCCTTAACCTCAGGTTCCATTTCTGGTACAGGAGCACCTAAAAAAGCGGCCTGAGAAAAGCGGCGGCGAGGCTCTACGGCGTCGCCCATCAGGACGGTGAACATCTCGTCTGTCTCGACCGCATCGTTGACCTGGACGTTCAAGATGATCCTCTTTTCAGGATTGAGCGTGGTCTCCCACAATTGCTCAGGGTTCATCTCGCCCAGCCCTTTGTATCGCTGAATATTTATGTCCTTCTTGGCCGCCGTCATCACGTGATCGAGCAGGGCTGTGCGCGACTCGACCGTCGTGCTGTCGCCGTTTTCCGAAATGACGAACGGCGGGCGGCTCAGGCTCCTCAGGTCTCCGTAAAGCTGCACGGACTTCTGGAACTCGACGCGGGTGGCCAACTCCCAATCGATCAGCACTCGGCCGTTGCCGCGCGAGCGGGTGACCACGATCTTATAAGTCCCATGCTCTTCGTCTTCTTCGATCACATTCTCGTAGCCCGATTCTTCGAGCGCGGTGGCCACTCTTTGCAAGAGCCTTTCGCTCTCGAATACATGATGGAGCTTCAACCCCGTATTGAGCATCATCACGCCCTTAAGCCCTCCGAATCCGTCTACGACCGCATCGACGAGTTTGCGGTCGTGCAAACGGCGTTCGAGCTTGTCGAGATAAGTATCGAGTTCGGCAAGCTTCTCAAGCATCTTCCTGAGTTCTGCGCCCTTGAACTCCGCGCCCGTGGCCTGCACAGTGACGGTGACGTTTTCGGTCGCCTTGCGCATAAGGAATTTCGACAACTCTTTTTCATCGCGCAGGTACTGTTCGGACCTTCCCTTCTTGACCTTGAAGAGCGGCGCTTGCGCTATATAGACATGACCATGATCTATCAATTCGGGCATCTGCCGGTAGAAGAACGTGAGCAGCAGCGTGCGTATATGCGAGCCGTCGACATCAGCGTCCGTAAGTAGAATGACACGACCATAGCGCAGCTTCGACAAGTCGAAATCGTTTTTGCCTATGCCTGTGCCAAGCGCAGTGATGAGAGTGCGAATCTCCGAATGCGAGAGCATCTTGTCATAGCGGGCCTTCTCGACATTGAGTATCTTGCCCTTGAGAGGGAGTATGGCCTGCGTCTGCCGGTCGCGCCCTTGTTTTGCGCTCCCGCCGGCCGAATCTCCCTCGACCAGGAATATTTCACACAATTTCGGATCCTTCTCGGTGCAGTCAGCGAGTTTGCCCGGAAGCGCGGCCGAGTCGAGCGCTCCCTTGCGGCGCGTCAGGTCGCGCGCCTTTCGCGCGGCTTCGCGGGCGCGCGCGGCATCTATGGCTTTCGCGATTATCTTGCGCGCTACCGAAGGGTTCTCTTCGAAGAAACGGCCGAGACCCTCGTTTACGAAGGCTTCGACCTGGCCCTTAATGTCCGAATTGAGCTTGCCTTTGGTCTGGCCCTCGAACTGCGGCTGAGGCAGTTTGACGCTCACTACCGCGACAAGCCCTTCCCGCACGTCTTCCGGCGCAAGCTTTTCGTCGTCTTTTTTGAACAGCCCGGCAGACTTCGCATAGTTGTTTATCGTGCGCGTGAGCGCGGCCCGAAATCCCGTAAGGTGACTGCCGCCGTCCACGGTGTTTATATTGTTCGCGAAGGTGTGGACTATCTCGTTGTAACCGTCGTTGTATTGAATCGCTATCTCGATGGAAAGCGGGTCGCTATCGGTCGCCTGTTTCTCGAAATAGATGGGCTGCGGGTGTATTACGTTTTTGTTCTTGTTGAAGAGCCTCACGAACTCGGCAATCCCGCCTTTGTAAAAGAACTCATGGGCTTTCTCGGTGCGTTCGTCCGTGATGATTATGCGAATGCCTGAGTTGAGAAATGCCTTCTCGCGCAGGCGCTGCGAGAGAGTGTCGAAGTTGAACTCTGTGACATCGAATATCTGCGGGTCGGGCTTGAAGCTGACCCTCGTTCCGCGCTTGCGGGTTTTGCCCGTCTGCTTGAGCCGTTCCTGCGGGATGCCGCGCGCGTACTCCTGCTCGAAAGTATGGCCGTCGCGCCAGATTTCGACGCGCAGCCACTCCGATAAAAAGTTCACAACCGAAACGCCCACGCCGTGCAATCCGCCCGACACCTTGTAAGCGTTCGTGTCGAACTTGCCGCCCGCGTGAAGTTTCGTGAGCACCACTTCGGCAGCCGAGACCTTTTCTTTCTTGTGAATATCGACGGGGATGCCGCGCCCGTTATCGATGACTGTTATCGAGTTGTCTATGTGAATGGCCACTTCCACACGGTCGCAAAACCCTGCCAATGCTTCGTCTACAGAATTGTGGCAAACGATGGGACCGACGCCCGCGACGAAATTTTCGCCTCGCGGCACCGAAATATCATATACCCATTCCCGTTCGTAGTTCTCCACTCGCTCGATCTGCGTGATTTTGAGGAGTCCGAGATCACCGGCCAGAAAATCTGCGCCTCGCCCTTGCAGAGTCATCCGGTTTTGCTCGACGAGTCGCTCGATCTTTTCGCGCGTGGGTCCAGCCTGTCCGCGGGCGTGCGCCGAATGCCGTATGGAATCGGCGCATGTTTCAACGATTTCATCGTAGGGAACGCGGTGCAGATAAGAAGCCTGGTCGTGCCAGTAAAAATCTACACGATGGACATCCGACTGGCTTTGCAACAATACCTCGCGCCGGATGCCGTTATAACTGACCGCAATCGCGCGGGGCTGAGGCTTTGCTGTGATCGTGCTGGCAGACCATGTTTTACCGAGCGAAGCCAACACATATTGAAGCCCACAGTAGAGGTCGGCGCTGGCGGTGTTGAAGGAATACTTGGTTCTGTCGAATGCATCGGGCGCAGCGCCTTCCATCAAGTGACGTGCGAACTGAGATGCCGGGTAGCCATCGCCCGCCAGGTACGCGATTGCGTAACGCTCGCGCATCTCAGGCGGCAGGTTGAAGATCAAATCGGGGACTCGCTTCGAGTCGCTGCGAGACCCTGCACCCAAAATATCTTCGAACAGCACGGCGACAATCTCTGCGCCGAGCTTCACCGTCCTCGCCGAGTCGTGAACGTAAGTAGAGCGCGTTTCATAGCCGAAAATTTCCGAGATCAACCGAATCGTGTGGTCGATCAATTCGTCTTCGTGCGCGCCGAAAGAGAAGACCAGTGATCGATGATTGGCCCTGGCATCATGCGTGACGCAGCCTTCGGCCGCATACAAACCCAGCAGTTCGACCAACTCCCTTGTGACAGCAAGGCGGCTCGGTATACGGCAGTATTTCGTGCCGATGGTCGCATTTCTGAAAGTGTCGACCATATCTCCGGGCAGCGCGCGCAGCAGGTTGAATGGCAAATAATCGTAATGGACGAAGTCGTTCCAGCGCGCAGATCGTGTCAGGTGCGGCAGCACGCGCGAGCGCGCGGTCTCGGTCAAGGCATCCCGCACACCGTAGAGGTAAAACTTCTCAGTGATCTCCGGTGAGAGAGCAAGAAGCTCACTGAGTAAATCGATCTGTTGAGTGTATGCAGGCGGCTCGACCCAGGCGCGCGGCACGATGATGTAGTCGCCCGTTTCGAGTTCATCACCGCGCACAGCCACAACCTCACCATCACGCAACGTGAACAGTGAATGGTAAGCCGTGATTTCAACCTCCCGCCCCGTCGCCAGCCGAATGCGATAAATCGGGCTATTGACCCGATGGCGAAAGAGCGCGGAAACGGGACGGAAAGCCAGGCTATAATCATCCGGCGAGAAGGCCAGCGCTTTCAAACCACAATCTCCGCGCAGGGCTTGCATATCGGCGCTCGACTCAACATCCTCAGCCCGCTGCTCGATATACCGGTCCACCAGCGCGCCTATCGGAACGAGTCGCACCCGGTCGTTTTCTAAAACGACTACAGGCATATCGTAGGTCAGGCTGTTATCAACGACCTCGTAAACCAGATGGTGAAGTCCCAACTCGCTCGTGGAACCTATGTACATCGCGGGCCGCTTGCGCACGGCGTCTCTTCCTTCGAGCACCGTGATCGAAGCCGCCCCATAATTTTCTGTCTTCATATTCGTTGTTGCCTCCTCTGCTCAACGCCTTTCGGCATCAATGGTGCTTTCACTCCATGATTTTCCGTCTTCATGTTCGCTTGCTCAACGCCTTTCGGCATCAATGGTACACTCACATCTGTTGAAATGTTTCACCCGTCGCTAAGGATTTCCTGCTCAAGCTCATCCCCTGCCGATCTCGTATGTTCGCGCGATCTTTCGGACTCCGATGGCTCGATATTTCCTTTCCCCGAACCGGAGTCAACTATCGCGCGCCCCCGGTCCACCCAGTAGACCGAAGCCCTGTCTTTATAGCGATCGGCTATCGCTCTGCGCGACGTGCTGACGAAAGTTTGTGCCTGACCTTCAATCTCGGAAAGCAGCGCCTCGATGCGCCCTCTATCAAGCTCCGCGTCGATGTCATCTATTAGCAAAACGGGGCTTTCTTCGTAAGTGGAAGTATAGATGGAAACTTGCGCTAAATCAAGGAGTAATAAGGCACTTCTCTGTTGTCCGGCGCTCCCGTAACGGGCCACTTCGCGGTTGTCTGCAAGGATTTCAAGATCGTCTCTGTGAGGCCCTAAAAGCGAATGCCCGGCGGCCACTTCCGTGCGCAACCGGAGGGCCAGGCGTTCGCGAAAAAGTTCGCTGTAGCGGTCTATATCTCCCTTACCTTCGAGTTGCGATTTATAGCGCAGGTTGATGCGCTCGGCTCCGAAAATCGCCCGCCCGTGATCGTTTTCATCGAGCACGAGATTGAGCCGCTCGACGTAGTCGCGCCGCCCGTCATGTATGGCCGCGCCCAGGTCTATGAGTTGCTCGTTCCATGCCTCGACCTGATTGTAGAACCGTTCGGGAGAGTTGCTTTTGCTCGCTTCGGCAAGCAGCCGGTTCTTCTGTTTTATGACCTGATTGTAACGCGAGAGCGTGTTGAGAAAGGCAGGCGTCTGAGAGACCACGCCCCTGTCGATGAAGCGGCGGCGCTCTTTCGGCTCGCCACGAATGACCGACATCTCTTCGAGAGAGAAGACGAAGACGTCCAGGTTGCCTATATAGCGGATGACGGCCTCCCGCTTGCCGTTGACGTAAAGCTCTTTCGAGGACTCCGCCACGAGCACCTGTAACTGTTTTTCGACCGTCCCGCGTAAAGTCTCCCCGCGCAGCAGACACTCGTTTGCGCCGAAGCTTATGCACTCGCGCACCTGGCTGGTTCGAAAGGACTTCGTGTTGCCGAGCACGTAGATGGCTTCGAGCCAGTTGGTCTTCCCCTGCGCGTTGTCGCCGTAAAAAATATTGAGGCCCGCACCGAATTCGGAGAAGCCTTCGAGATTGCGGAAACCGGAGGCTTCAATTCGGGTCAGAATCATGCTTGAATGTTAGCACAAACCGCATCCTCAGTCATCGCTATGTGGAATCGAAGCGCAGCGGTTTGACCAAAAAAATGCGACTGCTGAATTTAAAACGATTGTGGCTGAAGACCGCAGCCCTGACTATCTTGAGCTTGCTCGTTTGCCCTGCCCTGACGGGCGGATTGCAGACCCGCGCATTCGCCCCTTCACAAGATTCATCCGCTCAAAAAACTACTCTGTCGAAAAGCGATTTCGATGTTATCGAAGGCATATTCCATGACGGCCTGGGCACTTATGCCGAACTCGTTCTGGCAAACGAACTCATAGCGTTTGCGCGCCTCGCTCAAACGCCCTTCGACACCGCTTCGAGCAAAGCCAAAATGCTCGAAGCGATAGAGCGACTCCCCGCCTCACACGAAAGCCGCGTGATATTTCAACACGAGATCGCCAACATCGAAACGGCGGCCCGGCGCGGAGCCGTCGAGCTTATGAACCAGGTGAAACCTGCTACGCTTGCGCGCGTCCGCCACATTGCCAGAGATTATGCCAATGCAAAAGCGGGCGACATCCTTCTCGAATTCAAAGAGCGCCCGGACCTTCCCGTTTCAGTCAAGACCGACAAGTCGGGAAAGGTGGCTGTGGCCGAAGGACAGACCCCCGACATCGCCGGAAAATGGGCCGAGAGATATTTCAAAGTCTCGGCGGCGGAGTTGAACCAGATGATCGCCGAACTAGGTTTTTCATCGATGACCGAACTCAAATCCCACTACCTGAACGTGTCCCGTTTAGTCGCCCACGTCCTTATCCGTAAGCTCGAATTGAAGGATTGCACTCCCTCGGATTTCGGCAAGGCGCGAGCTATGAATTTAGACGCCGTGAAGTATCTCCTCCGTCAACTACTTCTGTTCAAGAAAGGCAACGACGCGAGCCGGGTTATCATCTTCGACCGCTCGGACGGCGAGGTGAAATGGGAATCTCTCCTCGACGCCGTAGACATAGACGCGCTCACCGCCGGGCGAATATCTTTTCTGCCGTCACGACCGAGAGGTGGGCGCGATATAGCGACGGAGTTCGGCATAAAGATCGACGGCAGGACTGTAGTCTCGTTTCAAGTCAAGCACAAACGCGGGCGGGCGCGCGGCACGGCACGGCAGCATGAATTCTCGGACATAACGACCCGACTCAGAATTTGAATGCCAGGGCTTCACAGGTTTCGTTCAACCCTGCCTCTGGTATGTGTTCAGAGAAGCAAAAAAACTCACCACGGAGGCACGGAGGCACAGGGAGATTTCTTCGTGTCTCCGTGCCTCCGTGGTGAAATCCCATTCCATTTCTGAATATTTACTGCCTCTGGCCTTGCTGTCAGGCGGTCCTCAGTTTCATTATAATGAGTCAGTGACGATTGATCCTCGCAAGGTCAAAATTCTACCTGCGGCGCGCGAAATAAATTTCAGGAGGCGCTTATGAAGCGACTTATCAACTCACTCGTTATCGCAGTCTTTGTGATCGTATCGGCAGCAGCCGGGCAGACCGTCTCGGACGCTCCGGCGTTTACGATTGACGATTTGATGAAAGTTCGCAGGGTCTCGGACCCGCAACTATCGCCCGACGGCCGCTGGATAGCCTTCACATCAGAAGTCTATCCCGACTGTGCGACCGATGATTGCAACCGCGAGCGCGAACAGAAAGCATCCGAAAGCAAGGTGAAAGCAAAAATAGCCGACCGCCTGCTCTATCGCCACTGGAACTTCTGGAGAGATGGCAAGCGCACGCACATATTCGTGGCATCAAGCAGCGGAGGCGAAGTGCGAGACCTGACCTCCGGCGATTATGACGCGCCGCCCTTCAGCCTCGGAGGCCCCACGGATTACGCCTTCTCGCCCGATTCGAAAGAGCTTGCCTTCGCGCGCAACACGGATAAAGACGGAGCGCTATCGACCAACGGCGACATATTCATCGTGCCCGTTACGGGTGGCGAAGCGCGCCGCATCACGGGCGATAATCGTGCGAATGACCTGTCGCCGCTCTATTCGCCCGACGGAAAATACATAGCTTATCGCGCACAATCGAAGCGAGGGTTTGAAAGCGACCGATGGCAATTGATGCTCTACGACCGAAAGACCGGCAAGAGTCGCTCTATCACTCCCGAGTTCGATTTGCATGTCGATGGCTTCGTGTTCGCGCCCGACGGCCGGAAAATCTATTTCACGGCCGGCGAGCGCGGGCGCAATCCCATATTCGAAGTAGCGACCGGCGGTGGGCAGGTCAAAAAAATAATAACCGAAGGCTCGAACGACGATGTGAAAGTGACGCCGGATGGAAAGACCTTAGTCTTCACGGGGCAGAACCTTCGCAGGCCGATTGAGATATATCGCGCCAATCAGGATGGGAGCGGAGTTGCCGCTATAACGAAGACCAATGACGATTTTCTCGCCCGGTTCAAGTTGAAGGCAGCCGAAGAAGTGACATGGGAAGGCGCAGACGGCGCAAAGATTCACGGCTTTATAACGAAGCCTGCCAATTTCAATCCCGCGCGCAAGTGGCCTCTCATAGTCCTCATACACGGAGGGCCGCAGGGGGCGTGGAGCGAGGCGTGGAGTTATCGCTGGAACCCTCAGCTCTTTGCATCGGCGGGCTACGTTGTGTTTTCGCCCAACCCGCGAGGCTCGACCGGCTACGGCCAGAAATTCATAGACGAGATTTCAGGCGACTGGGCAGGCAAGGTCTACACGGATATTATGAACGGCGTGGCGAAGGTGGCATCGCTTGATTACATAGACCGCGAGCGCGTAGGCGCGGCGGGCGGAAGCTATGGTGGTTATATGGCCAACTGGCTCGAAGGCCACAACGACGACCCTCGCGTCAGGTTCAAAGCCTTGATGTCGCATGCGGGCGTATACAACCTGACGAGCATGTACGGCGCTACCGAAGAACTCTGGTTCATCGAATGGGAGTTCGAAGGAACGCCCTGGACCAACCCCGATATGTATGCGCGATGGTCGCCTCATCTGCACGTAAAGAATTTCAAGACGCCGATGCTCGTCATACACGGCGAGTTGGATTATCGAGTCCCTGTGGCTGAAGGGTTGCAACTCTTCACATCGCTTCAAAGGCAGGGGGTTCCATCAAGGCTGCTCTATTATCCGGATGAAGGCCACTGGATATTGAAGCCTCAAAACTCGAAGCTCTGGTATGACACGGTGCTCGAATGGTTCGACACTTATCTGAAACCCAAAGCTCGATCATGAATTGATGAAGAGGGAGGATAAGCAATCGCCGGTCGCTGCTTATGGCTTGATAAATGGATTGAATCTATTGCAAGACAAAAAAATTAGAGGTCGCCACCGTGCCCTAGTAGCGACCTCTTCCCAAGTTCAGAACAGAATGGTAGAGATTCTAAGGATGTGCATCTATTGAATAAGCAATCGCAATGCCGCGACCTGCTGTTAGTTCTAAACTACAGTCAAAAAAGGCTTTAAGAGAAATCGTCGGCCAATACACGTATCGGAGATTTCCAGGTTTCTGGAAGTTTTTACGAAAATATGGAAATCCTCTAATGTGTCGAGCGCGAAATTAAAAATCGTGAGATTTAACACGCGCTGAATTCGGCAGCAGTTCGATCTGAAAAACCGGGGAATGGCAAGGAGTTGAGTGTCCTCAGGAAAAGAGTCTTCCTTCTTTCTGTTTCTGATCTAAGGCATCGGGTGTGATGAGAACTGACGCGGTGATAAAAATCGGGCGCTGCCCTCGAAAGAGCAACGCCCGATCACAAGTATGCCAGGTTTGGCAAACAGCACTTAGAAATCTATACGACCCACTAGCTGTATGATGCGTGGGCCGAAGGTCGAGGTGATCTCGCCGAAGCTCGTGCTGTTGATGCTTTCTGAACCGCCCAGGAAGAAGTTGGCCCGGTTCAGGACGTTGAATGCCTCAACGCGGAACTGTAGCTGGATGTCTTCTTTGATCCTGAACTTCTTGATGATCGAAGCATCCCAGTTGAAGAAGAACGGGCCGTTGAGGAAGGTGCGCTCCAGATTGCCGGTCTGGCCCGGACCGTTATTGAAGAACACCTGGCCTGCGAACGGAGTCGACCCAAACCCCTCGGCGGCTCGCCCGGTGCCGGAGCAATCGGAGAGATCCAGGTTTATCACCGATGGATTTATGTAGTAGATGCCGCAGGGCGTCTTGAAGATCCCGACCAGGTTCTTGATCTGGTCCTTGTTCAGGTCGGTGAGTGCGGTTTGACTGCCCGACCGCCCGGCACGGTTGAGGGTGCCCCGAGGGTCCGTGATGGAGAACGGAGCGCCTGTGGCCGCGCGAATGATCGAAGTGACCTGCCATCCGCCTACTATCTGGTTGAGCAGCCCGCTGTCATTGAGCCAGGGTTTGCCCGCGCCGAAAGGCAGTTCGTAAATGGTATTCAGGTTGAAGACGTGGGTTTGGTCGAACCCGGCGCGTGCGTATTCCAGGTTAGGTGCCCTTATATCGAGGAAAGGCGCGAAGTTCGACTGACCGGTTTCAGCCGCGCCGGCATCCGACAGAGTCTTCTGGAAGGTGTAGTTGGCCTGGAAATGCAGCCCGCCGGAGAAGCGATGCCGGATTTCGGTCTGCAATGCGTTGTAGCGATATTTGCCGGCGTTCGTCAGCAGATCGACCACGCCCGCATTCGGATTCGCCCGGAACGGAACCGAGCCTTCCAACCCATTTACGATGTAAATGAGCGCCAGTTCGCCCGCGTCCCCGGAAAGCAAGGAGTTCCGTATGGTCGCGTTGTTGAGCAACCCGCCGGCCACCATGTTCGGGAAGACCGTCAGCATCTGGCTGCCGGGAACGTTGGGATTGAAGTCACCGGTAAGGGGGGCACCGGCAGCAGTCGCAAGGAGCAGGTTGCTACGCGCGCGAATGAAATCGTCGACAAACCCGGTCTCGCGAATACGGACCTGGTTCAGGTCGAAAGCGCGCAGAAGGTTGTCGCTGCGACCGCCCACGTAGCGGATCTCAAATGCAGTGTTCCAGCCGATTTCACGCTCGATGCTGAAATTCCACTCGTGTATGCGCGGAATCTGTAGATTGGGATCGACGGCGAACACCGTGTTGAAAAAGTTACCGGCCGCTATGTTGTTGTCCAGGAAAGTGCGAGGCACTTTGAACTCCGGCAACACGAATGCCGGCAATCCCTGGCTCAAACGCCTGTTGATCGAGGTCGACCCGTTCTCAATCGCCCTTACCGTCTGCGTCAGTCCCTGATTTCCACCCAGAGCATTATCAGCGCCGCGAACGAACTCGTCATTGACGTAGCTCATACGGTAGCCGCCGCGAATGACGCTTCTGCCGCCATCGGGGAATATCTTGCTGAGGAAACCATTCTCGAACTGCGGCGACCAGGCCGCGCTGAGAACCGGCGCGAAGTTGTCGTAGTCGGGCTTGTGGAACTTGTTGCCTCCCCCGGAGTTTCCGCCGACGAAGTCATAAGAACCGCCGGAATCGAGAATCGCAGCGGTCGCGTCCAATCCCTGAGGAATGACCGGTTCCAGATAGAGACCATCCGGAGTCCTGATAGGCGTAGTCAACTCCCATCGGAGACCCAGGTTAAGGGTCAATTGAGGGGTGGCGCGCCACTGGTCAGCCAGGTACAAGGAATAGTTATCGTACCTCAGTTTGTTCAAGTCAGTAGCGCCGATCGTGAAACCGGAAGTCTGTGTGGCTGCTTCAGCCGAAACATTGGCGTTGCCGACGATGCCGGCAAGCAGGGCCAACAAGCCATTAGCTGTATTACGTTGAGCAGTGGTGATCCCGCCGGGGAACTGGTTCGACGCCAACTGCGGTGTATTGACGTTAGTGGCCAGGTTGAGTGTCGGGATCGTGCTGAAATTGGTGAACGAATCGATCCTGTAAAACTGGGCTTGTCCGCCAAATCGGAACGAATGCGCTCCCTTCGCCCATACGGCGTTGTCCTGAAAGTTGATGATGTCGGTGTCGCGTCCCTGAGGCCGGAAAGTAACCTCGGGACTGTTGATGAGCGGAACCCCGACGAAGAATTCCGGATCCTCGATCGTGTTGCCGAATTTCGGATCGCTGGCCTGCCAGCCGCCACGAACCTCATTGGTGAAGCTGTCTGAGAAGGTCGCGCGATAGGCGAGAGCGAGGAACGGGGTGTGGGCATCCTGGAAGCCAAAAGGAGTGTCCCGGAACCCGTTGGCTCCATCGATGTCGGGGCGCAGGTTGAATTCCTTCTTGTAACTGTAGACCCCGTTGACGGAATGGTTCTGACTGATCTCGAAGTCGATGCGAGTCGTGAATGCCTCGCGATCCGTATCCTGGCCCGGACTGAAAGAGAATCCCGTAGTGTTCAGTCCATCACCGGCTCTGTCGTTATTGCCGCTCGTCGGAGTCCGATCTATGATGCGGCTCTGGACAAGCGGGTCCGCGCTTACACCGGCAAGATTTAAAACATTGACCGTGCGCTGCACGCCTGAGTTGTCAGTATAGGTGAATATGCCTTGACGCGCCTGCGGCAGCAAGATCGTTGCGTTGGCGGGATTGGCTGTGGATTGTCGCAGCCGGAACCCTTCGTAGGTTCCAAAGAAAAAGAGTTTGTCCTTGAGTATCGCGCCCCCCAACTTGCCGCCGAACTGATTGCGGTTCAGGAAGGGTTTTCCAAGGTCATCCCGATTGCGGAAGAAATCGGTGGCCGAAAATCTGGAGTTGCGGTTGTAGAGAAAGACACCGCCGTGTAACGCATTAGAGCCGCGTGGAGTCACAAGCTGTACTTGAGACGACCCTGTGCCTAGTTCGGCACCGGCGTTCTGCGTGACTATGGTAAATTCGCTCACGTCGTCAACATTCGAGCGATCCGGCGTAAAGGTCACCGCATTCGAGCGAATGAAGTTGTCCTGTATGTTGACGCCGTCGCGCGTGATGTTGGTAAACGATGATTGCTGACCGTTGATGGTCGTGGCTGTACCGTTTTGAGAGACTCCCGCATGCAGCGAGATCAGCGAAAGCGGATTGCGTCCGTTGAGCGGCAACTCCAGAATCTGTCTCGGGCCGATGCTGTTGCTCAATTCGCCCGATGAGGCATGAACCAGGTCGGCCCCCGCAGAGATCGTAACGCTTTCTGTGATTTCACCGATCTCAAGCTTTGCAGTCAGGCCATAATCCTTGCCGATATCGATCTTCAATTCGGTTGCGGTGAAGGTCTTAAACCCCTGCGCGGTCACTGTCACCGTGTATGTGCCGACTTCGAGCTGGGGTATCGTGAATGTTCCTACCTCGCTTGTCGTCAAACGTCTCTCTTTGCCCGTTTGATTGTCAACGACAACAACATTGGCATTCGAGATTACTCCCCCATCAGGGCCGACGACCGTACCGTTGAGCGTGCCTGTATTGGACTGCCCAAACGCCGAAAGGGGAAACCCGTAGACAAACAAGCAAAACGCCAGTGTCTCTAGCGCAAATTTTCTCCTCATAAGTCAAGTTCCTTTCCACATAATTCTGCTGATGTTACTTGTTCACTTCGTTTTTCTACATGGATATTCATATAAAGGGACAAACCTCCATTTTCGCTCCGATAGAAATAACGAAGCCTAAAAATCCAAACTGTGAGTTGCTTAAATAAAAGGCAAAGGTTATGCCACATTGGCGGCAAGCGGCGTTCCAACTTGTAAAGTACGGGGTAAGCTCTTGATTGACGATGGGTTAGGTTGTCAGTAACTTTATGAATTCGAAATCATGACTTATATAGTGATTACCAATTTTCATCCAAAGAATCGGATAATTTCCAGAGAATCGGATAAACTCAAAACGGTGTATTATATTTAAAAAATTGGTAAGCGTTCACCGGCTCATTTAGTAGAGGGGCCGAATCGTCAGCACAATATGTTGTGGTAGAC
>JAKEHD010000015.1 GCA_022615215.1 Blastocatellia bacterium | reverse complement strand
TTGATTTCAGCCCCGTCGGGCAGAGGGGCTTTTTCGGCCGTGCCCGGAGTTATATCTATCACCCGGTCGCCGAGAAATCCTTGTTGGCCGAGCACCACTTCCGAATCTTCACGTATACGCTGGCCCACCTCATCGGCGCTGACCGTCAAGGTCACAAGGATTGGCTTGGGCTTCTCATCGGTCCCGGATGGTATCGCTCCGAAATCCACGGAATCGACCTGGCCTACTCGCTTTCCGCCGAGCCGCACCTCGTCGCCGCTCTTGAGTCCATCGGCAGCGCCCAGGCGCGTCTTGTAGGTCAGGGTCTTTTTAAACAGCGATATATCGCCCGTGACTGAAAGTATGAAGACGATCAGTATGGCGATCGTCGCAACTGCCAGTATTCCGACACGAAGCTGAGATAAAGTGGTTTTACTTCTAGGCATAACAACCTCCTGAAAACAACCCTCAGCCCTCAGCTTTCCGCTATGCGGCTGATAGCTGATGACTGATAGCTGATAGCTGATTAAGATTTGCGCAAGAAGTCCTTTATGTAAGGGTCGGACGATTGCCAAAGCTCTTCGTCCGTCCCGCTGAAAATCACCTTGCCCTTCCTGAGCATTATGAATCGCGTGTTGACAAGACACATATTGCCGTCTTCGCTGCGGAACTCGACTTCTCCGCTGTCGCCTATAGTGGCGAACTTCGACGACAATTGTTTTACGTCATCCATCCTGTGAGTGACGAAGATGGAACTTACGCCTTCCAGGTCGCGCAGCTTTATGGCCAGTTCGAGAATGGTGCGGGCCGTCGGCGGGTCAAGCCCTGCCGTCGGCTCGTCGAAGAGGACGAGCTTTGGATTGCCCACAAGGGCGCGCGCTATGCCGACGCGGCGGCGCATCCCGCCCGATAGTTCCGAAGGCATCATGTACATGACATTTTCGAGGTTTACGAATTGCAGCATACGGCAGACATTCTCTTCGATTTCCGGTTCGGGCAGCCCTCGCTCGAACAACCTGTAGCCTACGTTCTCGTAGACCGTGAGCGAATCGAAGAGCGCCCCGTCCTGAAACACCATGCCGAGTTTCCTGCGCACCTCGACCATATCCTTTTCAGAGTGGCCCGTGACATCTTCGCCGTCCACGAATATCCGGCCCGAATCGGGTTTTATGAGACCGAGCACCAGTTTCAATATCGTGGACTTGCCCGTGCCAGACCCTCCCATTACGATTTTGGTCTCGCCCGGATTTACGACGAAGCTTACGTCTTCGAGGATCACGCGCTCGTCGTAAGACATAGCCACGTTTCGGAACTCTATCGCGCTGTTATTATTTTCAGCCATAAACCTTGGTGTGAACGACGAGCGCCGAAAGACAGATGAAGGGCTGTTTCATCCTTCGGACGGAATCGCCTTCAACTGAATGCCAGTATTATCTTCCCGAGGAAGAAATCGGCCGCAAGAATCAGTATATCCGAAAGCACGACGGCCTGGGTCGTCGAGCGGCCCACGCCGACCGTTCCTCCGCTCGTGCGAAGTCCGGCGCGGCAACTCACGATGGCTATTATAAAGCCGAAGACCAGGGGTTTTATGAGACCGCCTATGATGTCATTGTAGGTGAGCGCATCTTTTGCCGAGCTAATGTAAACCGAACTCGCCACGTTCATAAGGGAGCTGGCCACTATCCACCCGCCTATCGCCCCTACTATGTCGGCCACGAGCGTCAGCGCGGGCGTCATTATCATGAGAGCGAACAACCTGGGCCAGACCAGTTTTTTGATCGGGTCGGTCCCGAGCGCCCGCATGGCGTCGACCTGTTCGGAGACCACCATCGAGCCGAGTTCGGCCGCAATCGCAGACCCTACGCGGCCCGCTATCATAAGCGATGCAAGCACGGGTCCCATCTCGCGCACGAGCGAAGTCATAACGAGCGTGCCCGTCACACCTGTCGCCCCGAAGGTCTTCAGCGTGTCCGAGGTCTGAAGCGCGAGTATCCCGCCCGTGAACCCTCCCGTGAGTATGATTATCACCAGAGAGCCTACGCCTATCGAGTCCATTTGAATCATGGTTTCGCGGACATAGTAGGGCTTCGACAGGGCGCGCATAAAAGCGCGGCCAGCCATGAGCGTTGATTCCTGTAGTTCGTAGACGGCCTGTACAAATGGATTCATACGTTAAAGAAACTTTTGCCGACCAGGAGGTTGAAAACCACCTCGCCTTTCGTGATGCCGCTTCGGGTCTCCGCGCCGTAGTGCTGCCTGGCTGAGTGCAACTATGATGAAGGCTTCGCGCGCTTTACGTCAAGTGGAACCGTAAGACGCTCGGAGACGCGGGGCCATTCGATTTTCGGCGGAAAGGAAAGAACCACAGATGAACACTGATATTCACGGATAAGATGAGAAAGAAGAAATAGAGAAGTCTTCGGGTTTTCTCTATCTGTGTCGATCTATGTCAATGCGGCGGTTTCTCTTTTCGACCCGTCTTTCGAAGAACTCAATGGCGCTATCCTGGCCGCCGTAAGCCTGACGGCGGCCCGCATAAAGCTTGCCTCAAGGCGGGGCTGGGAATAGAATTCCCAACTGATATTTTATGACGGTTTGCTACTCGGCAGAGTAAAAACCCGCTTTTTACATGCGCAGAATGTGGAGACCCTTTTATGAAGAAAACTCTTACTCGCAGAGAAGCCATAGACAAGGTTTTAAGCAAGATGGAAGGCGTTATGACGCGGAAGGAGTTTGCGGAAGCCGTGCTCGAGCTCGCTCCTTCGAAAGCCAAAGATCCTATCAACGCCGTTATGACCGATTTGAGGTATCATCCCGGAATCGTACAACTCGGCAACGGGCGTTACGCTCGCGCAGACTATGTGCTGGAAGGCCGCAAGTTTCGCGTCAAACCGACCCGACGGGAAATCAACGCCGGGATACTCGATTATTCGTGGTTCATCCCTTTCGACCGGGTAATGCCTCCGAACGAATGCGATTTCGTTTCTAAAGACGGCAAGACGATTCCGGTCGTAACCAAAATGCTCGACCCCGACGCTCTTTCCGACGAGCAGATCAAATCCCTTCTCGTCGAAACGGCAGAGCGGTTTCTGGGAACCTCTGTGGGAGAAGCACTTTCCTCTATCGGCATATTCGACGACGATGATGACGAAGATTTCGACGACGATGATGACGAAGATTTCGACGACGATGATGACGAAGATTTCGACGACGATGATGAAGACATGTTCGACGACGATGATCTGGAGTTTGAAGACGACCTGGACGACGAGGCTATGGAAAAGCAGGTGCTCGATGACACGAGAGAGTTGTTGAGGGCGCAGGGCACCGAGGAGGTGAAGCTCCATGATTTCACGGAGTTCTTCCAGGAGAACGACGTCCAGGAGGGCGATGCGCTCATCGTCACCATGGAGCCTGCGGAGAGGAGATACATCTTCGAATACGAACCGGCGTCCCAGGCGCAGAGGCTCGTCATACGCCATCACGATGTCGAGATGAATCAACTCATGCACGACGCCATAAAGCGCGACAAACGCGCCGACGCGCGCGATGTGATCTTCAAGGCGTTCGGGAACTTCGAGTGGCTCAAGGAGTACCCTTCCAGTCACTGGATGGAGATAGTCGAGCGCGACGACAAGTTGCGGCTGCTCTCGATGTTCGGCGGCCATCTGGAGATCGCTTCCATAGAGTACCGCACCATGTTCGATATGTTGGGCACAGACCGCTCCACCGAGCAAAAACGGCACAAGCACGCAAGGGGGCTTGAGGATGAGATAGACGATTTTTGCGACCGTGTAGATGAAGCTTATGAAGCGGCATTGAGCCGGTTGACGACCGCTGCCGACGGCGGGGGCGTGGCCAACGTCGTCCAGCCCGTTGCCGGACTTTATGTGTACGACGAATTCGAAGACGAATATATAGGCATCGATGAAGGCGACCAGAACGCTGAGGAGGTCGACACCTCTTCCAACGGAAAGCATAAGGTCAACTATGGCGAGTTGCGGGTGATAGAAAGACCTGAAGCGGAACCCGACGATGAAATCGATGAAGAAGAGAGCGATTACGAAAAGATACGTGAGCACAATAACGAGCTTATCTCACGTTTCTTCGATGCCAGCGGCGGGAAGGAGGGCGTCGAATCGGCAGTCAGCAGAAAAGCCGGCGATGTGGATATGTTCGGCGATTTCCTGGGCAACTATCATGGATGCGCGCTTGAGTATGCCGATTACGATATGCTCGAAGAATTCCTCTTCACCTGGTATCCGCGAAAGGTGCTCAATTCGTCTCCGTCGCACGCCCGCCATATAGCGTCGAGCCTGCGCGATTTTTACCGTTTTCTGGTGACATCGAAAGTGATTCGCAGCGCTGCTTTCGCCGAAGTCATATACGAGATGCGCGACCTGGCGAGCGAAAAGGTCGAATTGTATGACCGCCTGCCTCCTGGGGAAGAATTCGAGGACTTATTCGAACGCCTTTTCGGCCGGAGCTGGTAAGTCGCTATGCTTGAAATCAACGAACAGGCTCCTGAATTTTCTCTGCCCGCACTGGATGGAACCCTGTGGCGACTCGAAAGCCAGGGTAGACCTACACTGCTCGTCTTCTTTGAGACCGATTGCCCGACCTGCCGGTTGACCATTCCCTATCTCAATCGCCTCGCCCGCGAACTCGGAGAAGCGCGCGCGTCGGTAGTCGGCATCTCTCAGGACGGCGAGCGGCCGACGCGAGAGATGGCCGAGCAGCTTCCCATAATGTTTCCGGTCGTCTGTGACCGCGACCTGAAGGTTTCACGATTGTATGACCCTTTGGCCGTGCCGACGATTTTTCTCCTGGACCGGAAAGGCAAGATCATCCATACACAGACGGGCTTCGACAAAGACGAGTTGAACCTTATGGCGGAGCTTTGCTGCGAAGAGGCGGGGGCAGGCCGCTTTGTGATCGCTCACCCTCATGACGGTGCGCCGCAATCGAAGCCCGGCTGCACGTCTCGCCACCTCGAACCCGCTATGGAAGGCGACCCGGCGGCGGTCGCTGATCTCTATGTGAAGCGAGGCGCGAGGGCTTCGCGCATAGAGCTTCCCGATTCCATAGACCCTTATGACTATTTGATGCAGGCGGGAGTGAGCGACCCGCTGCCGGTCATTCCGCCGACCGTCGAGCGCGTCCGGCGCTGCCTCGAACGGACGCCCCTGCCGCCCGAAGAGGTTATAGGTCTCATACCGCCCAATTACGGCGCGGCTACGGTCGAAAAGATAGCCGCTAACGCAGTCATGGCCGGCTGCCGGCCGGAATTGATAGAGGTTTTGATCCCGCTCGTCAGGGCCGCGTGCGACGAACGTTTCAACATGCACGGTGTCCAGGCGACCACTCATTTCGCGGCCCCGCTCGTTATCGTAAACGGGCCGGTGCGCGCTTCGATGGGATTTGCTTGTGCAAGCAATGTCTTCAGCAACGTAACGCGCGCCAATAGCACCGTCGGCCGCGCCCTGCAATTGATACTCACAAACCTCGGAGGCGCTCGCCCCGGCGAGATAGATATGTCTACGCTCGGCAATCCCGGCAAATTCTCTTACTGCATAGCCGAAAACGAAGAAGAGAGCGCGTGGGAGCCTCTGCACGTCGAGCGAGGATTTGAGCCTGACTGTAGCGCAGTGACGCTATGGGCCGCCGAGCCTCCACATGGCGTGAGCGAACACAACGCGCGCGAAGGCCGTCAGATACTGCGCGCCATCAGCCGCGCCCTTGCGACCGTATGGTCTTATCGCCTGTGCATAGGAGTCGAAGCGATGGTAGTCCTCTGCCCCGAACATGTGAAGACGCTCCGGCGCGACCGCATGACCAAGCAACAGGTGAGAGAGTGGCTCTTTGAAAACACGGGCATCCCCGTGAAAGAGTATACGTGCGAAGGCGAAGGCACTCAGTACGTGAAGTTTTACAAGGAGGCGGTGATAGACGGCGAGCCGTGCTACCTGAAATTCCAGGATGCGAGCGCGATCAAGATAATCGTAGCGGGCGGGACGGCGGGCAAATTTTCGGCCGTCCTCGGCAGTTGGGCCGCAGGTCCGCGCGGCAGCCAGATGGTCACTTATCCTGTTTCAGTACCCCGACCGTGAGGGAGGGGACTCATCTTATTCAGTACCCTGACCGTGAGGGAGGGGACTCACCTGAGTATGTAAGAGGAGAAATCATGCCGACAATTCTTATAAACCCACTCAATGAAGCGCCGCGCTCCGAAAGCCACCCGGCTGCGCGGCTCTCGACGCTCGAAGGGAAGACCGTCGGGCTGCTCGATATAAGCAAGCCCGGCGGAAGCGTCTTTTTAGACCGGCTTGAGAGCCTTCTCAAAGAGCGATACAAAGTAGGCCGCGTTGTCAGGGAGATGAAACCGACATTCGCAAAGCCCGCGCCCGGCGATGTTATAGATCGTCTGTTGGCCGCTCGTTGCGATGCAGTGATCGAGGCTCTCGCCGATTGAGGCTCCTGCACGACGTGCAGTTTGCACGACACGATGAAGCTGGAAGGCATGGGGGTGGCGACGGTGCCGATAGCCACCAATGAATTTATGACCGCAGCCCGCGCGCAGGCCGCCGCGCTCGGCCGCCCCGGTTTCGATGCGGTCTATGTCGCGCATCCTATTCAGGATCAGACCGCAGAAGAGATCAGGGCGCGAGCCGACGCCGTTCTCGAAGAGATAATCGAACGGCTCACCGGCTCGCACGGCTCGACGGCTCTTGAGGAGTGATCGTGGAACACGTCAGAAGCGAAAGAGAAGAGCAACTGCTGATACTCACCATGTCGAGGGGCAAGGCGAACGCTATGAATCGGGACATGGTTGAAGAACTCTGCACCTCGGTCGAGCAGTCCGCTGCGGATGAAAATATTCGAGGGGTCGTGCTTGCGAGCGGCTGTCCGAGATTCTTTTCGGGCGGCTTCGACCTTGATGAGGTGTTTCAATATGATCGTGCCGCGATGAGAGATTTCTTCGGCCGATTCATAGACCTATATCAAGGGCTGTACTCCCTGCCCAAACCGGTCGTCGCCGCCGTTTCAGGTCACGCTTTCGCGGGCGGGGCGCTGCTCGCACTTGCATGCGATTTCCGCGTAATGGCCGAGGGGCAGTTCGGAT
The DNA here is from genome assembly GCA_022615215.1 of Blastocatellia bacterium. Taxonomy (GTDB): domain Bacteria; phylum Acidobacteriota; class Blastocatellia; order UBA7656; family UBA7656; genus JAKEHD01. Next base: position 4,657 of record JAKEHD010000015.1, on the reverse strand, counting down.
TCGCCGTCAACGAGGTCAACCTAGGGGTAGTGCTTCCGCCCGGTCTCATACGCCTCATTTTAGACCGCGTTGGAGTCGGCAACGCGCGCCGGATGCTTTTAACGGGCGAAGCATTGACTCCCGCACAGGCGCTTCAGATGGGTCTCGCCGCCGAATTAGTCGAGCCTGAATCGGTCGCCGAGCGTGCAAGGATGATGGCGCGGGCGATGGCCGAAAAACCTCCTCTGGCCTTTGCCGGGTTCAAGCGAGCCATCGGCGAACTCGGAGGCCGTCCTCCAAGCGATGACGACCGGCTTTACCTGGACGAGTTCATAGACAACTGGTTTTCGGCGGAGGCCGAAGAGCGCAAACGCGCGCTCGTCGAATCGCTCAAGCGATAACGGCCGTTGCTATCTGATCGAGGGCCGGTATAAGATCATCGCGCCCATGAAAAACAGACACACATATTACATTCCTCTGGCCGTCCTGTTCCTCATCGCAGCCGCCTATCAGGTGCGGTTCTCGCAGGGCCGCATTCAATACCTGTCAGGTTCGCTGGAAGGAATCTCCGTTCCTGTCAACACGGGGCGAGCGAGCCAGGCTATCACATTCGTCGGTCCCGAAGCGAAAGAGGCGGGCATACACGAGGGTGATCAACTCCTCGCAATCGAAGGGCACCCCTTTACAGGCAAGCGAGTTCTCTACGATCACCTTTATGATGCCCGCCCCGGCGATACCCTGACCTTGAGCGTCCGGCATAAAGAAGACGAGTCCCGATCAGGCGAAGAAGAAAAGATCACCGTTCGGCTCGTTAGCACGACGCTTGTTCCTCAAGGAGTCGGAGACTGGTTGTTCGTGATCGTGTTGAGCCTTGCGATGCCGGTCTTTTGCCTGCTGCTTGGGTTCGGAGTGGCGGCCCTGCGCCCGCGAGACCCGATTGCATGGCTGCTGCTCGGATTGATGTTGAGCTTCGGGCAATTCATTCTCGGCGTCGATATGCTGGCCTGGCGGGGATGGCTGCGCGATCTTATGGTGGCCTATCAGACATTCTTTCAGTCGGCCTGGCCGCTATGGATGCTCCTGTTCGGCATATATTTTCCTGAGAGGTGGAGCGTCGACCGGCGCGGGTCTTGGATGAAGTGGGTCTTCATAGCGCCTAATGTTGCCTTCATACTGAAAGACACGATAATCGCCGTCGGAGATTTGAGAAATTTCGCCGCAGTCGCGCCCATCCACCGCCTGTTTCAACCGCTTGGCATCGCTGAGTTAGTAATCTCTATGGTGTCTATAGGATTCTTCTTCGCGGCTCTGGGCCACAAGACGGGCACCGCCTCAACGCCGGATGCGCGCCGCCGCCTGCGCCTGTTGCAAATCGGAACGACTGTAGGCGCAACGCCTGCTTTTTTGGTATTCCTCTACAGCCTTGCGCGGGGTCTGCCGCCCAATCAGGCATTGCCTGCGTGGATCGCGCTCGGCTCGCTGCTGCTGCTCTTTTTGTTCCCCCTCACATTCGCTTACGTGATAGTCGTACATCGCGCGCTCGACGTTCGAGTGGTCATCCGTCAAGGCGTTCAATACGCATTCGCGCGGCGCGGAATACTTGTGCTGAGATTTGTGATAATCGTAGCCACCATCCTCGCAATGATATCGCAGGTCGATCGCCCCGACGCGCGCTGCCTCGATATCGTCATAACCATCGGCATCGGCGTGGCGCTCATCTTTCTTGTGAGGCGATTGGGCGAATGGCTTATACGATGGACAGACCGCCGCTTCTTCCGCGAAGCCTATAACGCCGAGCATATCCTCAGCGACCTGAGCGAAAAGGTGCGCACTATGGTGGAGACAGGCCCGTTGCTTGAGACCGTAGCCGAAACCCTCAGCCGGTCTCTGCACGTGCCGAGAGTCGCATTGCTGCTGGGAAACGATGGAACCTACAGCCCGGCCCACGCGCTCGGTTATGAAGGCATGCCGGAGATTTCTTTCAATGGCCAGGCGGCAACAGTGGAACATTTGAAGAGGGAGAAGGAGCCTGTTCGCATTTACTTCGACGATGAAGACTCGTGGGTCTATAAGACGCCGGGCATGGACGACGAGCGAGGCATGCTCGAAAAGCTTGACTCGCAACTGCTCCTTCCGCTCGCCGTTAAAGAGAGTCTGTCGGGCTTCATAAGCCTCGGTCCCAAGCAATCCGAAGAGCCTTATTCGGGCACGGACCTCCGGTTGCTCCAATCGGTTGCGACCCAGACGGCGCTCGCGCTCGAAAACTCTCAACTGACGGCGCGCATAGCTTCGGAAGTCGCCCAACGCGAGCGACTAAATCGCGAGCTTGAGATAGCGCGCGAGGTGCAGGAGCGATTGTTTCCTCAAAAACTTCCTCCGGTCTCAGGGATAGATTATTGCGGGGCCTGTCGCCCGGCTCTCGGTGTGGGAGGAGACTATTACGATTTTCTGCTGCTTCCAGGCGACATCTTCGGCATAGCCATAGGCGACGTTTCGGGCAAAGGCATCGCGGCGGCGCTCCTGATGGCGAGCCTTCAAGCCTCGCTGCGCAGCCAGGCCATTCAGGGCACAGGCGATCTTGCGGAATTGATGGGCAACGTCAACCGCCTGGTCTACGACGCTTCGGCCGAGAACCGTTACGCGACCTTCTTCTACGCGCAATACGAAACGGCGTCACGACGACTTGCTTATGTGAACGCGGGCCACAACCCTCCCGTCATTCTCCGCAAAGCCGAAGGTGATTGGCAGGTTTTGCGATTGGAAGACGGAGGCCCCGTTGTGGGCTTGCTCAGAAATTTCCCTTACACACAGACGACAGTCACTCTTGAGCCGGGTGATACGCTTGTGGCCTTCACGGACGGCATAAGCGAAGCCATGAACCCCGACGAAGAGGAGTGGGGAGAGGACCGATTTATCGAAGCCGCCAAAGCCTGTCAGGGACTCGGGGCCGCCGATACCATCTCGCGCCTCGTTGCCGGCGCAGACCTCTTCGCCAACGGAGCCAAACAGCACGACGACATGACTCTGCTCATCGTGCAGGTTGCTTGAATCTATAAGAATAGCCACTAAACTACTGAGAGCTTTGAAGTAAATGTTCCTCAATGCTTCCTCGTTCGTGCGTCAAATCTCAGTTGGTCGTTTGTCAAAAAATTACATAATTGAACTCCAACTCAAATTTTCAAGCGAAAATATGTAAAGACATTCAGAAAATCCTTGACAGGCCAAATCGAGCGTAATAGCATAGTAACGCTCGAAAATTCAGTTCTTTAGATATTTCCCGGTCAACCTGCAAGGAGAATGCTTAATGACCTCGAAAAGATTGTTTCTCCCGCTCGTAATCGTCGCAATCGCACTGATAGGGCTTACGTTCAGCACATCAGGCGGTAGAGCGGATTCCAGGAAAGAAGTCACATTCAGCAAAGACGTAGCGCCGATATTTTATAAAGATTGCGCGCAATGCCATCGGCCTGATGATATAGCGCCGATGTCGCTTATGAGTTACAAGGAAGCACGCCCCTGGGCGCGCTCTATAAAAGAGAAAGTCTTAGCGCGCGAGATGCCGCCCTGGGATGCAGACCCGAATTACGGCGAGTTTTCAAATGTTCACAGGCTCTCTCAGGAAGAGATAGACACCGTAGTGGCGTGGGTGGACCAAGGGGCGAAGGAAGGCAACCCTAAGAATATGCCGCCCGTGCCGGATTTCGTTAAAGGATGGGAAATCGGCAAACCCGATGTGATCCTCTCCATGCAGGAAGAGTACACAGTAGAGGTCGGTGCGCCGGACAACTACATCAACTTCACCATACCGACCAACTTCAAAGAAGACAAATGGGTCCAGGCCGCAGAGATTCATCCCGGCAACAAAACCGTCGTGCATCACGTAATAGCTTTCATCGTGACGCCTGAGATGAAAGCCAAAATGAAAGAGGCCGAGCGTCAGGGCCAGACGCGCCGCCGGGGCGAGGGCCGTTCGATTTTCTACAGGGACGGGACGCTTTCGCGCGTGACGATGGATGCGCCCGTCGTGGATGACGGTTGCGGTGAGGCTGACGGAGGCCGCGCGCGCCAGGGAAGAGGCGAAGGGGCGGACGGACTTGGCGCGCTGCTCGCAGGTTACGCTCCGGGCAAGGGAGTAGACGTATGGCCCGAAGGGATGGCCAAAAAGGTTCCCGCAGGCTCCGACATAGTCTTTCAGATACACTATTCAAATGTCTTCAACGGCGTTGCGACGAAACCTGTAAAGGACCGCACGAGCCTCGCCCTTGTCTTCGCCAAAGAGGTGCCCGACAAGGCCATCATGACTTTCGCTGTTGCGAATCACTCCTTTAAGATTCCGGCCGGGGTCGAAAATCACAAAGTCACCGCCTGCCAGACCATGAAGTGGGATGTCGAGGTGATAGACTACATGCCGCACATGCACCTGCGCGGCAAGGATATGCGCTACGATGTCATTTATCCCGACGGGCGGAAAGAGACTCTGCTCTGGGTGCCGGATTTCAACTTCAACTGGCAGACGATGTATAACTTGAAGAAGCCTGTCAAGATACCTAAAGGCACCAAAATCATCGTGACCGCGCACTTCGATAACTCGAAGAAGAACAAATACAACCCCGACCCGACGAAAGACATCCGGTGGGGCGACCCGACATACGACGAGATGATGATAGGTTGGATGGAC
>JAKEHD010000782.1 GCA_022615215.1 Blastocatellia bacterium | reverse complement strand
GGATGAAGGATGAAAACCGGAGTGAAGCTATCGATTCATCCTTCATCCTTCCGCCTTCATCCTTTTTCTCAATCCCCCTGCTTAATTCTGATGAAGAGACTCGTGATTGCCATAGACGGTCCTTCGGGCGTGGGCAAGAGCTCTCTTGGAAAGGCGCTTGCCCGGCGACTCGGATACCTGTTTATAGATTCGGGCGCGGTCTATCGCGCGGTCGCACGAAAGGCGCTCGATGAAGGGGTGGCGCTCGATGACGGGGCGGCGCTCGGCCGCATAGCGCGCAAGGCAGAGGTCCGTCTCGAAGGCGACCCCGATCATCCGCGCGTTTTTCTGGACGGGCGCGATGTGACCGCAGAGATTCGCCTGCCTGAAACGAGCCATGCGTCTTCGGTGGTCGCCGTCGTCGCCGAAGTCAGAGAGGCTGTCGTAGAAAAGCTCCGCGAGATGGGCCGTGAGGTCGGCGTCATAATGGACGGGCGCGACATCGGCACGAAGGTCTTTCCCGCCGCGCATGTGAAACTGTTCTTGGAAGCCTCTTCCGATGTGCGAGCGCGCAGGCGTTGGGAAGAAGAGCGACTTCGAGGCCGCGATGCGCCTTTCGATCAGGTCAGCGCAGAGCTTGAAGAGCGAGACCGCCGCGACCGCAATCGCGCGGCGACTCCGCTTGTAAAAGCAGATGATGCGATACTGATCGATACTTCAGCTATGACGGCCGAAGACGTTCTTGACCGCGTGCTTGAAATTGTCAAATCGCGCAGTTAAACTCTTAAACTGTAAATGTCGGAAGCGTAGACCGTAAAACACATCTCGCAGCGGAGACGATCCTGGATTGAGAAGAGAGATTGCCATCCTGTCCGCGCAGTCGGGCTTGCCTCAAACAGCGGGGAAGGGAAGCGCCACGATTGCGCCCCGCATCCTGAAAACCGTATGGGAATATTCACCGGGTTGATAATGGAGGTCGGCCGAGTGCGCCGCGTTGACCGGCGCAGCGACGGCGCTTATCTTGTGATAGATGCGCAGGTTGTGCTCGAAGGGACGCGCATAGGCGATTCCGTCTCTGTGAACGGTGTGGACCTGACGGTAATAGAGATGAGCGCCGACCGATTCAGCGCAGACGCTTCGCTTGAAACCTTGAAGCGGTCTACTCTAGGCGAACTGAGGCCCGGAAGCCGCGTCAACCTCGAACGCGCATTGGGCGTAGGCGAGCGATTGGGCGGCCACATGGTTCAGGGCCACGTCGACGGCACGGGCCGTCTCGTGTCGGTAATGCAGGAAGGCAATGCCTTTCGACAGAGATTCGGTTTCGCGCGCGAGTTGGGCCGCTACATCGCCATGAAAGGCTCTATAACCGTAGACGGCATAAGCCTCACGGTCGCAGGGATAGGCGATGACTGGTTCGAGGTCGCCATCATCCCGCACACCTGGCGCGAAACCACTCTGAGGGATTTGAAGCCCGGCGACCGAGTGAACCTCGAAGTCGACGTGCTGGCCAAATACGTCGAACGCCTCATGCAATACGGCGAGGAAGGAAGCAAGCTGTCGGTCGAGTATTTGATGGAGAAAGGATATTGACCGAAAGGACTTCTATGCAATTCGCAACAGTTCAGGAAGCGGTTGAAGATTTCAAAGCGGGGCGCATGGTCATCATCGTCGACGATGAGGACCGTGAAAACGAAGGAGACCTGGCCTGCGCCGCAGAAAAGGTCACGCCTGAAATAATAAACTTCATGGCCCGCTACGGGCGCGGACTGATTTGCCTGTCGCTGACCGATGAGCGATTGAATGAATTGCAGATACCTTTGCAGGTGTCTGAGTCCGACAACACGGCGAGCCGGGGCACGGCCTTCTGCGTCTCTATAGAAGCCCGCCGGGGCGTGACCACTGGCATATCGGCCGCCGACCGCGCCACTACGATTCAGGTCGCCGTAGACCCGCGCACGCGGCCTTCGGACCTTGCCCGGCCGGGGCATATCTTTCCTCTGAGGGCGCGGCGGGGCGGCGTGCTCGTGCGGCCCGGTCAGACCGAAGCCGTAATCGATCTTGCTCGCATAGCGGGACTCATGCCTGCCGGCGTTATATGCGAGATCATGAACGATGACGGCACCATGTCGCGCCTCTCTGAACTGAAGGTCTTCGCCGAACGTCACGGAGTCAAGATCATTTCGGTCGCTGACCTTGTGAGCTATCGGATGTCGAACGAAGTATTGGTTCATCGCGCGGGCGAATCGCTCGTGCCTACGGTCTACGGCGAGTGGCGCGCTATCGCTTTCACTAACGACATAAACGCGGACGTTCACCTCGCGCTCGTGATGGGCGATGTCGCTTCGGATGAGGGCGTGCTCGTGCGCGTACATTCTCAATGCGTGCTCGGCGATGTGTTCGGCAGCTTGCGCGACGACACGGGCTGGCAGCTTCATCGCGCCCTGGAACTGGTAGCATCGGAAGGGCGGGGCGTGTTGCTCTACCTGAAACAGGAGGGCAGAGGGATTGGGCTTGTAAATCAGCTTCGCGCTTATCGCCTCGCGGACGAGCAGGACAAGGACGCCGTAGATGCAGACGCCGAAGTGGTCGGGCTTCATAACATGGACCCGCGAGATTACGGCATAGGCGCGCAGATATTGCACGAACTCGGCGTGCGCAAGATGCGCCTGCTTACGAATCATCCGGTCAAACGCGCCGCCATCGAAGGGTTCGGACTTGAGATCGCCGACCGCGTGCCCATAGAGATGGAGCCTAATGAGACCAATGAAAAGGTGCTGCGCGCGAGAAAAGAGAAACTCGGGCACCTTCTGACCAAGGTTTAGTTATTGTAAAGTTCAGAGTTCAACCTTCAGGTTGCGGTGGCGAATCAGGCAAGCCGCCATCTCGAACTCTGAGCGGTGACGGACCAAGAGCGATTTATGCGCAGAAAAATACTGATCGGTCTGGCAACTCTACTTGGCTTCATAATTCTTTTCATCTTAGGTGTCTTCTGGTACGTGCGCAGCGGGCGGCTCGACCTTTACATTCAAGGGCAGATCGTCGAGGCTCTGAAAGAGACGGGCATCGAAGCCACCATCGGCAAGACGGAACTCGACCTGCGCGGCTACAAGGTCAATCTCAAAAATATTCAACTCGTCTCGATTGAAGGGAAGAGACCCATCGCTTCGGTTGAAGATCTTCTGGTCGAATTCTCTGTGGTCGATTACTTGCGCCAGAAGATCAGTATCACGAATGTCACGGTCACCAACCCGAAAATATGGGTCGAGATAGACGAGAGCGACCGGACCAATTTCGACCTTCTGCGCGCGCCTCCCGAAAAGCCGGAAGAAGAAGAATCCGCCGTCAACATCTTCACCGCCGAGATCAAAGTCACGGGCGGCGAAGTCGATCTCAAAGACCGGAAGCGCAACATTGAGGCAAAGCTATCCGGCCTTTCAATCACGTTCGCCCCGTCGGAATCCGGCCTGCCCGCAGATAAGATCAAACACTCGCTCAACCTCGCTCTCGATAGAGGGAGCGCGAAATACGAAGGTCGCCCCATCGAAAATATCAAAGCCGCCATTGAAGCCACAGTCGCGGGCGAGAAGTCGAAGATCGATCGGGCCGACCTCAAAAAATTCGAGATCACATCCGACCTCGGAAAGATCACCGCTCCGGGGCAGGTCGCTTCTATCAAGCCCTTCAAGTACGCTCTCGATGTCAGGACCGAAGCCGTGTTGGGCGAAATAGCGAGAGTGTTTGCGCCTGAGCAAACGATGAGCGGAACGGTCACGGTCGCGGGCCGTCTCGAAGGCACGGATGCCGATTACCGTTTCAATGACGCCGTTATTGCGGCCGATTCTCTTACTGCGGATGGGTTTCGCATCGCGGCTGTTCGCGTAAATAGCGATGTCACGGGCAAGGAGACCAGCTACGATGCAAAGCTTGAATTGAGCGCAGGGCCTGTATCGGGGAGCGGCGTCTCCGTAGGCTCTGTGAGTTTGAATGACGCGGCCGTGACCGGTCAGGACGATGCCTTCGACCTGACCGGGGCGCTTGCGATTGCCGCATTGAAGAGCGGACGGGTGACGGTGAGCAGTCTCAGAGGTCGTCTCGAAGCGGACCCGACGCACGTGAGGTTGCCGCAGTTTGTGGCTTCGACCCTCGGCGGCGTGGTTTCGGGAGCGGTGGCCATTGCTTACGGCGGAGGCCAATCGAGCGTGAACGTGCAGTTCCGCGGGATAGATCTCAATCAGGCGGCCACGCTCGTTGCGGCTAAGGATGTGACCGTCCGGGGCAGCGCGCAGGGCAGCGCGCGACTCGCCTTTCCCGGCCTGAACTTCGAGGCGGCAACCGGGCGCATCGACTCGACTTTCGAGGGATCGGTCTTGCCGCCGGAATCGGATGTGGAGGCCGCCGCCGCGACCGGAAGGGTCGCTCTTGTAGCCACAGGGCGCGGATTCACTATCGAGGAGGCTTACGTCAAGTCCGAAAGCAGCGAGCTAACCGCGACAGGGACCGTAAAAGGAAGACTCTTTTCCTCAAGCAGTAACAATGATGCTTCGATAGAATTCAAATTCAAATCCGATGATATGTCGGAGGTGCAGCGCGCCATAGAAGCCTTCGGCGTCGTGCCCGACAATGTGCAGGAGTATGAACTGGCCGTCGGCGGAGCGGGCGAATTCACAGGCCGCCTCGAAGGGCCGCTCTCGGCTCCTAACGTCACGGGACACCTGAGCCTTGAGAGCATCGAGTCGCGCGACGAAGCGGTCGGCTCTTTCGAGGGCGACATCGCCTACTCGCCGTCCGCCGTCCGAGTCGAACGCGCGGCGCTCGTTCGCCCTGACGGGTCGCGCGCTGAGTTTCTATTGAACGCGCCGATAGGAGAGGAGAACGCCATTTCGCTGAGAGCCGATGTGAAGGATTTCGACCTCGCCGCGGCCGTCCGCCTCGGAGTGCCGAGCCTCGGCGATTTGATAGGAGAGGGCCGCATCAATGGGACGGTCGATCTCAGGGGATTGCCCGGCCCGCGCACCATCGAAGGGACGGCGAACGTGACGCTCAGCGGCGGCGAATTCAACCTTCCCTCGACCGATGAGAGCGAAGAGACGAGAAAGGTCTCGGTGCCGGAATTCGCCGGGCAGGTCACTATCGCAAACAGCATAGTGACCGCGCGCGATATACGATTGCTGGTAGCCGATAGCACGATCACAGGGCAGGGCACCTATAACCTCGACACTTATGAATACTCGCTCGACGCCGAAGGCAAAAACATAGACCTCTCGCGATTGGGCGAGGCCATTCCCCCAAGCGTGAGGCTGACGGGCCGTGCAGACCTGACCGTCGCGGGACAGGGCAAATGGGACGACATATCAGACATAAACTTGAACGCGACCCTTCAGGGGCACGATGTTTCGTTGAACGGGCGCAGCCTTGGCGATGCAAAGGTCATCGCTTTTGGCGAAGGCGGGTTGTTGAAGATCGAAGCGACGGGCGATGTTCTGGATTCGCTGCACACCCTGACGGCGGCCATAGACCTGCGCGACCGCAAGAATTATCCCATCACCTCTGAGATAGTATTGAACGATGAAGAACTCGGCCCTTACATAGAGCTTGTCGCGCCGGGACTATCTAATATAACGGGCCGGGCGACCGGCACCATAAAACTGAGCGGCCCGCTGCTTGAGCCGGATCAATTACAGGTCGTTATGGACCTGAGCAAACTTGAATTTGGAGGTAATCTTGCCGGGGGGCAGAGCTACACGATCACCAATCAAGGCAACATCATAGTCACGGCGACCCGCAAGGCGGTCTCTCTGGAATCCGTGACCTTCACGGGCGAGGGCACGAGAGTCACGCTTGGAGGGACGATATCGCCCGACGCCGCCACGTCGAATCTTGCCATCAATGGAGAGATCAATCTGGGCCTCATCTCATCTTTCACGCGGGATGTCTTCGTGACGGGCATCGCCGGCGTAGAGGCTTCGGTCACCGGAACGCTCGAAGCGCCGAGACTGTTGGGTTCGGTCGATCTGAAAGATGTAAGTTTGAGAGTCGTCGACGTGCCCGTTCAGCTTGCGCGCGGCACGGGCAAAATACGTTTTACGACCGACCAGGCCATAATCGATAACTTCACAGCGGCGACATCGGGCGGCGGAACCCTCACTCTTACGGGCGGAGCGGCGGCCCCGCCTTCGGGGCTTGTGCCCGACCGATGGCGCATAGAGGCGAGAGCCGATCAGGTTGGAATGGAATTCCCGCGCGACACGCAAACGGTCTTCGACGCGGACCTCGTGTTGCAAGGCAATCGGCGGTTTCAGCTTCTGTCGGGCAACGTCGATGTGCGCCGCGCGGCATATACCAAAGATATAACGCTCGATGATCTTGTCTCGGGGAGCGGGCCGTTCGGCTCCGATTTCCTCAACGTAGGACCGGGCGGCGTGGGCGGCGCAAGCTCAGGACCGGCTATCTCGCTCGACATTCGAATCAATGCCAACGAGACGCTTATAGTGCGCAATAACCTGGCCGACGCCATCGGTAGCGCCTTCATAAACGTGCGCGGGTCTGTGGACAGCCCGTCGGTTTCGGGGCGCGTGCTGCTTTCGCAAGGCACGCTCGAATTCCGAAACGACCGCTACGAGTTGACGCGGGGACTCATCACTTTCCCTCCCGGACGCAAGATCGATCCCATCTTCGATTTTCAATCCGAAGCCGAAATCAGCGGCTACCAGATAACCATCGGGTTCAACGGCACGCTTGCCAAGTTACAGACCACGCTCAAATCCGAACCTTCATTGCCGGAAGGCGACATCGTGTCCTTGATCCTTACGGGCAACCTCGCTAGCCGCGCCGAGACCGCAAGCGAAGCGGCTACGCAAACGGGACTCGGACTTGCGCAATCGCTGCTATCGGCCTCGCTTTCGGCGCAACTTGAGAAGGGAGCGCAGAGGCTATTCGGACTGAGCCGCCTGTCGGTCGACCCTCTGATCGTAGGCCGAGGGAACGACCCGACCGCCAGGGTCACGGTCGGCCAGCGAATCACCAAGAACCTCACGGTAACGTACTCTCAGAATCTGACTTCGGGACCGTCGGGGATAGATCGTATCGTCCTTGTCGAATACCGCATAAGCAATCGCTTCTCGATAGTAGGCTTTCGCAACGAGCGCAGCGAACTCGGATTCGACGTGCGAGTGAGGAAGAGATTTTGAGGAAAGCAGGGGAGCGGAGGAGCAGGGGAGCGGAGGAGCAGGGGTGCATAAGCGATTGAGTGATAGAAGGCAACTGAGCGTGGGCCATTCCGGTCGGCGCTTTGAGCCTTCAGCAAGGGTGCGGAGGTGATTGGATGATCAGGCAATCAGGTAATTGGGTGATTGGGCGCAACCGGGCAAATAAGCAGAGTAGCACCCCTGCCCCCCTGCCCCCCTGCCCCCCTGCTTCCTGCGCCCCTGCCCCCCTGCTCCTCTGCCTTCTGCTTGCTGCCTTCTGCCTGCTGCTTTCTGTAGACGCACGAGCAAACGACCTGAGCGATTTTATAGGCAAGCGTGTCGTTCGCGTCGAGGTTATCGTCGAAGGAGCGCCGGACCTCAGCACCATAGAGATGCAGGAGCAGATAACGGTCGAGGCGGGACAGGATTACTCGCCCGTGCGCATACACGAGTCGCTCGTCCGGCTCCACAATGCGGGTCTTATATCGGGCGCGCGGGTCGAAGGCGAAGCGAGTGGTCCCGAAGGGGTCGTCCTGAAATTCCTCGTCAGACCCCAGCCTCGTATCGAGAATGTTTTATTCGAAGGCGACGACAATGTTCCCGCCTCGGAACTCAGGGCGAGACTCAATGATCTCGACACGGGGCAGAAGCTTTCGACGAGCGCAGTCTGGCGGGGCCTGGGCGAGTTGCAGGCTTACTATTCGGCGCGAGGTTTCTATCAGGCGAGTATAACTCCCGATATCAAATTAGACCCGTCCGGCACTCGGGCGACCGTCGTTTACGCGATCAACCCCGGCGCTCAGGCCCGCCTCTCCAGCTACAATCTCGGCATAAACGGCGCTCGCATCGATCTGTCGGAGATCGAACACGCCCTTGTGGAAGGCGAACCGTTCGCGCAGATGGATGTTCAAACGGAGATGGACCGCCTGAAAGAAGCCTATCTCAAACAGGATTATCTGGCCGTCGACGTAAGCACGGCCATCGAGCCTGATCCGGCGGGCAACCGAGTCGCCGTCACTATAACCCTGAATTCCGGGCCGGTGGTCGAAGTCGCTGTCGCAGGGATAGAGATTTCCGAAAAGAAGAAGAGAGAGATACTTCCATTCTACACAAGAGGGAGCCTCGACGAGTTCACGCTCGAAGACGGACGCCGCCGCCTCGAAGAGTACGCGCAACAGCAGGGCTATTTCTTCGTAGAGGTGAATCGCCCCTCGCCTCCCGACCGTTCTCTCCCTTCCGTGCGGCTCGATTACATGGTCACGACGGGCCGCCGCTATCGCCTGACCGACATAGATATCGAGGGCCTGGATGCGATACCGAGCAAAGAACTTCAGGACCAGATGCAATCGAAAGAGGCATCCTTCATCCCGTTCTTCGGCCTCAATCGCGGAAAGACCAGCGACGACATTCTGCGTCAGGATACTAATCTCGTACTGAAACGGCTAAGGGATCTCGGCTACCGGAGGGCGCAGGTGGATGTGCTGCGGGGCGTGTCCATAGACAGCGAAAGACTCCTCATCACGTTCGACATTCGACAGGGACCGCGCACATACATAGAAGAGATAGGCGTTCGCGGCAACAACGTGATGGCCGAGGACCAGCTCCGCGAGCGGCTCGAAATCGAAGCCGGAGACCCGCTCGTCACGAGTGAGGTGACGGGCAACGCCGACCGTCTGCTTGCGGCTTACAATAGAGAGGGCTATGCGGATGCTGAGGTCATAACGGAACTGGCCGACCTGGGAAACTACGACGGACAGGAGCGGGTGCGGCTGATCTATTCCATAAACGAAGGCAACCGGGTCCGCGTGCTCAACGTCATTACGCGGGGCACGGGCCTGACCGACAACGGGCGGTTGGAGCGCGACTTTTATCTCTTCAAAAAAGGCGACTGGCTGCGCGCAGACGAGATGCAGGAGACCGAGCGCGTGCTTTATGATACGGACGCTTTCAGCACTGTGACCATCAGTTCGAGAACGGTTACGCAGACCGCAGGCGGCATCGAGGAGCGAGACGTTTCCGTAGACCTGGTCGAGGCGAAGCGATGGCTGCTCATATACGGGTTCGGCTATCAGACCAGCGAGAGCATGCTGAAGGTGCCGGGGCTGGAATTTTTAAACGGGGCGCGCGCCCTCATTCAGCTTACGAACACGAACCTGCTGGGCAAGCTCTATACGGGCAGCACGCAATTGCGCGTGAGCCAGAACGAGTTGTTCGGCCAGGTGTCGTTTCAAAATCCGAGACCGTTCGGCATCAAGTGGCCCGCTCTTATATCTTTTTTCGGCCGCCGACTGGCCGAAGAGACTTTTCGTTCGGATCGCTACACGATGTTGCTTCAGGTGGAGCGGAGGCTCTCGCCCGACAGCCTTCTTTATCTGAGCTACAACTTCGAGCGCATAAGCATATTCGACCTTCAGGGCAGCCCGGAAGACATAGCCCGCAACCAGATGCCTATCCGTCTCGGTCGAATAGGGCCTTCGTTTGCGCGCGACACACGCGACCGCGCATCGGAGCCGGCCGAAGGCACTCTCACCCTCGGCAGCCTCTCGCTTGCGTCTACCGTGTTCGGCGGGAACGAGCAATTCCTAAAGCTGCTGGTCGAGCATAACAGGTATTACCGGATAAAGAGGTTCCGCGATACTGTCTATTCGGTGTCGGGCCGCCTGGGGCTTGGCACTCCGTTCGGCGGAAGGCAGACGCTTCCCATCTCGGAACGATTTTTCGCGGGCGGGGCGCGCGACCTTCGAGGACTGGATTTCGAACAGGCGGGACCGCGCGACCCTGCGCCTGTGTTTAATGCAGACGGCACCCCGCAGCTCGATGAGAACGGAGACCCCGTCACAGCCCTTCGCCCTGTCGGCGGCAACGCGGTCTTCATAATAAACAACGAACTGAGGTTCCCCATATATGAGATACTGGGCGGCGCGGTCTTTTCAGATACGGGAAATGTCTTCCGACGTGTGAGAGACTTTCGCCCTCAAGACCTGACTCAAACCATAGGTCTGGGACTGAGACTCGCGACGCCCGTAGGCCCTATAAGGGTTGACTTCGGATATCTGGTCTTCAACAAACCCGAGGGACTACCGCGTTCGCAAATACACGTCAGCTTCGGCTCGACCTTCTAAATTATAATGATTGTTGATTCTCGAATGAAAAATGATAGTTGTGCAGGGGGATTCGCGCAGACGGAAGGCCGCGGTAGTCTTAAGACGATTTCGTCAGCGACTGCGGTGAAGGATGAAAACCAGAGCCGGGTATCCGGTTCATCCTTCATCCTTCATCCCTCATCCTTTACGGAGTTGCGCGGGGTGATAGTTGCGCTTTTGATCTTTGCGTTCGCGGGCCTTGCGCATGCTCAGAAGGTTGTCGACCAGATACTCGTGCTTGTAAACGACGGCGTAATCACAAGGACCGATTTGCTGTGGAGTCTGGCGCTGGACCCGGACGCGCCGTCTCTGGAAGGTAATATAGGGTCCGACCTGCTACGCCTGAAATTGGAAGTGATGATAGAGTACCGCCTCGTACAGCAAGAGGCTGCCAGAATTCCGGCTGCGGAAATCCCGCAGGAAGAGATCGATCGAGAGCGCAACAAGCTGATCGCCGAATTCGCATCCGAAGCGGCCTTTCGCCGGAGGGTCGAAGCGGTAGGGCTGACCTCTGAAAAGATAAACGACCTCGTGCGCGAGAGGATAACGATAAACCGCTTCGTCGACTTCCGGTTCCGGTCATTCGTCTTTGTGACCGACCAGGAGATCAAGAAATATTATGAAGAGAACCTCGCGCCGGAAATCCGCCGTGCCGGACAGGTGCCGCCGCCGCTAGACGAGTCGGATATAAGGCAGAGAATCACCGAGACATTGAGGCAACAAAAAATAAACGAAGAGTTGGACCGCTGGCTGAGAGAAGCGCGCCAGCGGGCCGACATAGTGATACTCGCCGAGCCGTAGAAGGATTTTCAGATTCGAGATTTCCGCCAAAATCAAAGGGGTATATACTGTTTGAAAAGCCCGTGTTTCGAAGGAGAAAAAACTATGAGCATCGAATGGATATCAATTCAAAGCTTTCAGAACAACCAGGATTTGCTCGCTGCGATCAACGCTCTCTCGATACATCTGAAGTTGGAAGCGGCCGGGTTATCCGATGAGAAACGTTCGGAACGAGCAAGCCAGGCACGGAATGTACTGATGTCGTTTCTGGAGACACTGGAGCCGGTGGTTGACGAAATCGAAAGCGGTGAGTCCAGGCCGATACTCGGCGTTGATCCGCGTCTTCGTCAGTTAGCTAAAAACTTCCTTGCAGCGAAGCGCAATCATCGCCGCTTCCATTCTGCGCTCTTTCAGAACCGATTCAGCCGGTTCAAACAGTTACTCAAATCGGTACGATCAGAAGATCGCGAGGCTCTGCTCGAAAGCCTCGATGAATTGTACTTGCTAATCGAAGAGCACGTGCATACGGATACCGAAAGAGTGCTGGGAGATTTTTAAGTGCGAGACTTGCTGCGGCAGAACAACGAAGACCTGTTTCGGGACATAGAGCAGATCAGAGAAACTCTTAAACAGACTGAACTCACATTACTGCCGGAACTGAGAGCTTTCTACGAGTGGCTGATCGTCCGATGCGAAGAGATATACTTATCGATTTTGCAGAACCTTGATAACCTCTCACTCGGTCAGGATCATATTCTGCCGAATATTCTTGGAGACACGCAGGTGATCACCAGGTATCTGCGCCTCTTCAATCGCTACCTCATCAGTCCGGTGATTCGCTCGCGCGATTCTGACCGGCTATCCCTGAAATTCTTGAATTGGCTCCATGCCGCTCATCCGCAAACACAACACATCCCGGCAGCTTTCAGCGACGGCTCTTTCGCCTCATGGTCTGATTTACGCTTCCCAACGATTTATTTCATGCCTCCATCGGCTCAACGCCGATTGCTTTACCTGGCACTCTTTTTTCACGAATTCGGGCACTTGCTTTATGCCTGCCACCAGCAAGAAATGGATGCGCTTGTGGAGAGTTTACAGAAAACTATATCCGAACATCTTGAACCAATCGCTCAGCGGGATGACGCCCACGCGAAGAAAGAGCAGGAGCGGCGTAGTGTCATAGTCGAGACCTGGTTTGAGTGGACCCACGAAATATTCTGTGACGCAGTCGGGCTGGTCATTGGCGGGCCAGCATTTGCGCACTCATTTTCGCTGTACTTCAGAATGCTCGGCAGACGTGAATATCATCTCAGGCCTGAATATCTGGCAGGCCGCGAACATCCGGTGACCTGGTTGCGAATTCGGCTGATAGCAGACCGAGCGCGACGGATGGGGTTCAGCGATGTTGCTGCATCACTGGAAAGCTCATGGTTTACTATTGCGAAGCAGATGTCTGTCACTGAAGACTACTATGGGTTCTATGTCCCGGAGTTTCTGCCTGCGATTCAACAGACAGTCGACGACATGCTTGAAGAGGCATCGCCACGCCACTTTGAAGATCACGAGGTAGACACGTCTGAGCAAGACATTCGATTGATGTCTCCGGTGAAATTGGTAAACCAAGCCTGGCATCAATTCTACAGAGATACTGCCGTGTATAGCGGATGGGAGCGGAACGTAATCAATATCTGGCTGGGCACCAACTGATATTTTGCTATTCAAGAGTTCACTGTCGTAATTGCATACGGGTTCAGCCATATTTTTTCAGGCCAGCCTGGTCGAGTCGTCGGGTGAGACCCGAAAGCCGGCTGTAGTCCTCATGTATCTGGCTGATTCGGGATTCGAAGTGCTCAGAGTGGCCGAAGTGATCGGCTACATCGCGCAGGTCGACGAGTATCTTTACCGCCTCTTCGTAAGCTTTGGTCTTCTTCTCGGCGATGAGGGCGAAGACCTGCTTCCACAACTCTCCTTCTTTTTGAGCCAGTTCCTCCAGCCTGCGAATTCTGGCTCTTTCGGCTTTTCGTCGTTCCTCCTCCCGCCTTTGCCTCGTTCTTTCCTCGGCGGCGGCGAGCAACTCGGAGACCTTGCGCCGGGGCGCGGCAGTCACGGCTGACTGCTTTTCGGGCGGGAGGGTAGTCCCGGCTCGTTCGCGAAGCCGTTTCATCAATTGAGAGTCCATGTTCGGCTCGCCCCTGACCACCCTTACGAGGAGATCGTTTCGCTCTTTTTCCGGCAAGCTGGCTACAAGCTTTTCTATCTGCGGCTCGAATGCATCCGCCTCGGTGGCGCTGGCCGTCCGTGCGACGGCGATCAGGTCTTCATCTATTTCGAAAAGCTTTACAAACGTCTTCAGCGCAGGCGATAGATGCGCGAGATTCGGCGGGACCGGAGGCTCGACCTCGCTCTCGTAATCTTCGAAATCCTCTTCATCTTCTCCCCGCTGGATGGCCTTGAGCCAGGCCAGGTACAGGACGCGGAAATCGCCCCGCAATAGCTCCCGTCGAATAGGCGCGAGCGAAGAGAGCCATCCTTCCCCTTCCAGCCAGAATCCGCCTTCCTCCTCGTAGAAGTCTATATCCAGAATGACGTAATCCGAGGTGACGGACGCAGCTATCTTGTGATGAATACAATAAGGGGCGAACTGCTCGGCATCCACGATGGAGCGAGGCAATCGGAACATGAGTTGTTTGGTTCCCCAATTGGCCAGATAGAGCAGGGCGTCGAAATACTTTTCCAACACCTTCTTTTTATCGCCGCGAAAATCGCCGTATGAATAAGTGAAGATCGCCTGATAGCGGCTGAGTTGGACCCGGCTGGAGAGTTGTCGCATATAGGCTTGATCTTCTTCGCTCAAAGGTTGATCTATGGCATGGAATTCGTAGTATTGATATTCACTCATAAGCGACTCTCCATTTTGCATCGTAACTGTTCAGAAAAGGATGAGGTTTTTCACCACAGAGACACGGAGGCACCGCAGATAATGAGAGAATTCTCTGTGTTCTCTGTGTCTCCGTGGTGAGTTTTTTTGCTCGTCTGAACACTTTCTTTGCATCAATCCCTTTCAACACTGCTCATTGCACCTTGATTACCGCGATGGTGAGGTCGTCTCCCGGTCCTCCGCTGTCTGCTGAATGGTCGCGCACGGCCGTGGTGACTGCGCGGCAAATCTCGTGGGCGCGTCCGTGGCTTATCTCTCGCACTGTTTGTTCGAGGCGCTCAAGGCCGAAACTTTCGTCTTCGGCGTTCGCCGCTTCGGTCACTCCGTCCGTGTAGAGCACGAGTATATCGCCCGTGCGAAATTCCACGACCGATTCCGAATAGTGCGAGTTTTCAAAGACGCCGAGCGGTAGACCCGCCTCTTCGAGCATCTGGACTGTGCCGTCCGCGCGCAAAAGCAGCGGCGGGTTGTGCCCCGCGTTTATATACAGGAGTCGCCTGTGCTCAGGGTCTATAAGTCCATAAAAAGTGGTTATGAATCTCTCGCCGTCCGTCGACTGGTGGACCAGCCGGTTGACTCGCGCCATCACCACTCGCATCGCCAGTTCGTTGATGACCGTCGCGTGTATGTAGGCGCGAAAGGAGACCATTATCAGGGCCGCAGCCAGTCCCTTGCCCGAAACGTCGGCTATCAAAACGCCCAGCCGGTCGGTGACCGAGTCCAGAAAATCGAAATAATCGCCGCCGACCTCGCGCACGGGGATGGTCGTGCCGCAGATGTCGAACCCTTTGATCAAAGGGAAGGCGCGCGGCAGCAGGCTATCGACTACGGTGCGCGCAAGCTCCAGTTCGCTTTCTATCTGCCTCTGACGCACGAGTTTTTTGTAGAGTATGGAGTAGGCTATGGCCGAAGCCGCAAGCGAGGCGAACATGGTCAGCAATTGCAGGTCGCGGTTCGTGTAAGTGTCGATTGCGTCGCTTTCGAGGTTGATAGCGCCTATCACTTTGCCGTCTGCGCGGATTATGGGAGCGGCGATTTCCGAGCGCGTCTCGGCGCGCGCCTTTACGTAGCGCGTGTCCTGTTTCACGTCGTTTACGATCTGCCCGCGTCCGTGCTTTAAGACCCAGCCTATGATTCCGCTTCCCGATGCGAGGAAATCTTCGCCTATGGCGAGAGGGGGATAGCCGCGAGCTTTCAGGTCATAAACGGCCCCGGTTCGAGAATCGACTATGCAGATGACGGCTGCCGAGTAATCGATCAACTCTTCGAGGGAATCGAAAATAGTATCCAGCACCTCCTGTAGGTCGAGCGATGTGCTGATTTTGCGAACCGCTTCTATGAGCGTCTGAACGGTTTTTTCGTTTATGGCCATTACGGTCTTCTTCTCTCTTGATTGCGGCCTGAATGCAAAACAGACATGCTAGATGTTTGCGCCCGCAATAGCAAGTGGCTGAAAGTGTGCGATTGTGATGACGGGCCGCACCACATTATTGGTCGGCGGCCCGTAGATGGAGGTTCGGTGCGGCGCTGTTTGCGGATGGATTTATAATCCGAGCAGACGGGCGGCGTTCTCGCCCAGTAAGCCCGCTCTTTCCTCGGCATTGATGTTTAGCTGGCCGATGCTTGAGAGCATCTTTTCAAGGCTCCCTATCTGATGCGGGTAGTCGCTCCCGGCCACTATGTGGTCGGCCCCGGCGAAGTCTATGGCGAACTGCAATGCCTTCACGTCGAAGTTGACCGTGTCATAATAGAAATACTTTTTCAGGTAGTAGCTCGGCGGTCTCGATATGTTTTCTCTGCATTGTTCGTAAGCTTCATATCCTCGGTCGAGCCTTTCGGCGATATATGGAATCGTGCCGCCCAGGTGTCCGAGCACCCATTTTATGTTGGGGAAGTTTTCTATCACCCCGCTGAAGACAAGGCTCGCCGTGGCGAGCGTCGTATCAGCCATAAAGCCTACGAGCGGCATCAGCATGTAATCCTTCATCGCCTCCACCCCGACAGGGTAGTTGGGGTGCATGAAAAAAACCACGTTCAACTCACTGGCTTTTTCATAGAGCGGCCAGAATCGCTTATCGCTCAACGCCACGCCATTGGCGTTGCTGAAGAGAGCTATGCCTTTAAGCCCCAACTCCGTTATGGCGCGTTCGAGTTCCGTGACCGAGGCTTCGGGGTCGTTCAGAGGGAGGGTTCCGAGGGCCGCGAAATGATCAGTGTGTTCTCTCTGCACATCGGCGAGCACGTCATTCACCTTACGGCTCAATTCAACGGAGCGGGCCGGGTCTTCTATGAGGGTGCCGGGCGCGGTGAAAGAGATGATCTGCTTGCTTACGCCCGCCCTTTCGATGGCGATTTTTCGAATGTCGAGCAGGCGGTGGCTGGGAACTAAAATATTGTAATCGCCGGGAGAGTGAAGAACAGGGTTCGCTTCCGAGTCGAAAGTCACCTTATAGGCGCTGGGACCCGATTGAAGCGCTTCGACATACTGAGGGGGATAGAAATGATTGTGGAAATCTATGACCGTCATGAAATTTCTCCTTATTTGGAATGGGAACTCGAACCAAGAGGCTTAGTTAATCACAAAGTCTTTGAAGATGCAATGTTTCGGTCAGATCGCGCAGGCTTAAATTTTAGTGACGAGGCTCAAAGCTTGTCGGGTAAGAGGGAAGAGCTTGAATTCCAACCGTTGGCGATGGGAGAATCTGAAAGGCCGCTGAACACACGTTGCACGAAAAGGAGATTTCCTCTTGGCTCATAGACCCGAACGATCAGTCTGGACAGTATGGCTTGCGATGCTCGCCATCGCGTTGATTGCCTGGAACGCTGAAACCGCCGCTCGGAAACAATCGAAACCGGAAAGCTCTGCTTCGCTTCTTCGCAAACGCCTCGAAGAGAAGTTCGACGAGCTTCATAAAGCAGGCCGGTTCCCCGGCGCAACGGCAGGTTTTGCTCTGGCCGATGGAAGCTCTTTCGGCCTTGCCACAGGACTTTCCGACAGAGAGACCAAAACCCCGATGAAGCCCGATGACCGCATGCTTCAGGGGAGCGTCGGAAAGACTTATGTCGCGGCCGTCGCTCTCCAACTCGTACACGAAAAAAAGATCGGACTCGACGACAGAATAGAAAAATATCTCGGACGGGAATCGTGGTTCGCGCGCCTCCCGAATGCGCGCGACATAACGGTGCGGCAGCTTATGAATCACACGAGCGGGCTGGTTCGTTATGAGTTCAAAGAACAATTCCTCAAAGACCTGACCGGAGACCCGGACAAATCCTGGAAGCCTGAGGAACTTGTGGCTTACCTCCTCGATACCCAGGCACCATTTGCCGCCGGGCAAGGATGGGATTATTCGGACACGAACTACATCGTGCTCGGAATGATCATCGAACGGGTGACGAAATCCAGATACTACGACGAGGCCAAAAAGAGAATTCTCACTCCTCTCAAACTGCGTAACACTGTTCCCTCGGACAGCCGCATCATACAGGGACTCATTCAAGGGTATGCCGGAGCGGACAATCCCTTCGGCGGACGCGACCCGATGTTAGTCGATGGAAAGTTTGCCATCAATCCTCAATTCGAATGGTGCGGCGGCGGGATAGCTTCGACCGCCGAAGACCTCGCTCGATGGGCAAAAGCACTGTATGAAGGAAAAGCGTTCGATAAGTCTCTGCTCACAGAGATGCTCGATGGCGTGCCTGCCCGGCTCGGTCCCCAAGCGAAATACGGACTCGGAGTTATAATAAGGCCCACGTCGCTCGGCATCACCTACGGCCATAGCGGATTCTTTCCCGGATACGTGACCGATATGATGTACTTCCCTGAGCACAAACTCGCCATAGCCGTGCAGGTCAATACGAGCGCCCCGCGCACTACGGGCAAACCCTTGAGCCGATTTATAACGGACTTTGCCGAGATCATCCTGCAATAGAATCAGCTATCAGCTATCAGCCATCAGCTATCAGCTATACTGCGCGCGGCAGCAAATGACAATTTTGATTAGAGATACCATCGGC
>JAKEHD010000781.1 GCA_022615215.1 Blastocatellia bacterium | reverse complement strand
CACTCCAAATAGGTTGCGGCGCTGAAAAAGGTTCATTTTATCCCGCGCGTAGTATATATCTCCGCTCAAAATTGTCATTTCATCCCGCGCGCAGTATAGCTGCTCCTCCGGCACTATAACATTTTAATTGGAATGTTGCGGAGAAATCGGTTATCCTTGCGAATCTATTTTTCGAAGGCTACGGGCCATTCGATCAGTCGCGTGGAAGGAAGCCATCATGAATATCTCTGAAAACCTGACCGGCGAGCGAGTTGTCGTGACCGGAGGCGCGGGTTTCGTCGGCTCTAACATAGTGCGGCGACTCCTGAAAGAGGGCGCTTCGGTCCTCGTCCTCGACGACTTCTACACGGGCGCTCGCGACAACCTGCCTGTCTCGGACCCAAAGCTTGAAATGGTCCAGGGCAGCGTAACGGATTTCGACCGTGTGCGCGAGTCCATGCGAGGTGCAAGCGTGGTCATACACGAAGCCGCTCGCAATATAATCGTCTCCACTCGCAATCCCCGCGAAGACTATGAGGTAAACATCGGCGGCACGCTCAATGTCTTACTCGCCGCGCGCGAACTCGGCACGCGGCGAGTGGTCTATTCCTCGTCGGCCTCCGTCTACGGCAACCCGCGCTATCTGCCCATAAACGAAGACGACGCGACGAATATGTTAAGCCCTTATTCGGTCTCGAAATTCGCGGGCGAAAACTATTGCAAGGCGTTCTATGAAAGCTACGACCTGTCGACCTCGGTCGTGCGATACTCGAACGTCTTCGGCCCGGCCCAGCGGCCCGATAACCCTTATTGCGGAGTCGTGTCGAAGTTCTTCGAGGCGGCGATGTCGGGCACCTCGCCGCGCATTCACGGCGACGGCGAGCAGACGCGCGATTTCACTTACGTGGACGATGTGGTCGAGGCGACTCTTCTCGCGGCCTTCGCAGCGAAAGCCGACGGCCAGGTCTACAACGTCGGAACGGGGCGCGAGACGACCATAAACCAACTCGCTCGCCTGATAATAGAGATCACGGGAGCCGAAGTCGAACCGGCTTACGTGGACCGCCGCGACATAGACAACATACGCCGCCGCGTGGTCAATATAGAAAAGATTCGCCGCGAACTCCGATGGGTTCCGAGCGTGACCGTAGAAGAGGGATTGAGGCGTACATACCGATGGCTTATCGAGCAGAAGAATCAATCCGTCAGGTAGGCGCGGCGGCTCAGGCGCGCGCCAAAGCACGGCCGCGCGTGCTCTGCATTGCGCCCGCGTGGAACGAAGGCGAACGCATCGCCCGCGTCGTGAGCGCCGTCCCGCGCGATGTGGTGAAGACGACCTTAGTGGTAGACGACGGCTCTACGGACGACACAGGCGCGCATGCCGAGGCAGCCGGGGCGGAGGTGATTCGCACCGGGGCCAACCGAGGCGTGGGCGCGGCCATTCGCAGCGGCATAGATTACGCGATAGAGCACGGCTATGAGATAGTGGTCGTGGTATCGGGCGGCGGCAAAACGCCTCCCGAACAGATACCCCGCCTGATAGAGCCATTAATAAAAGGTGAAGCGGAGTTTGCGCAGGGGTCGCGCTACATGGAGGGAGGCGAGTTCAAACGCATGCCTCTCGTCAGGCGATTAGGCACGCGGGCATACACGCTGCTCTTTTCGCTATTCGCAGGCCGCAGAGTGACCGACGCATCGAGCGGTTTCCGGGCGATAAAGGTTTCGCTCTTCGAAGACGAGCGAATAGACCTCTGGCAGGACTGGCTGGACCGCTACGAGTTGGAGCCTTACTTATTGTTCAAGGCTTTGAAGCTGGGCCATAAAGTCATCGAAGTGCCGGTGACGATAGAGTACCCGGAGACGGACGGAATCGCATACACGAAGATGCGAGCGATAGTCGACTGGTGGAAGATATTCCGGCCCGTCGTGTTTTTGGGTTTGAGATTGAAGCGATAGCCGGATCATCAATTGCCTGCCCAAAATCCTTCCGGCAAGGGGTTATCGAAATCGTCGCTGGTTTGGATGGCTCCGGCGTGCAATCCCGCTATCCTCGGAGCATTTCGCGCCTCGATTGGAACTAATCGAGCAAGCGGCTTGTTATCTTCAGTCAGAATGATTTCTGTACCGGCCGCAGCCAGGGATAAAAGCTCACTGAGGTTTTTCTGGGCCTCAAGCACATCGACTGTTTTGGTCATCATGTAATTCACCTTCTCTCCAACCAAATCTCTCATGGAGACCTCTACATATCGGCAATCATCATTCTATAACCTTCGAGCAGGAACCGCAATTCCTTGACACTGACGCTCGGCGGGCTATATGCTCAACGGCTAGATAGTTGCACTCTTTCGATCTCTGCAAAACGTATAACCACAGGAGGGACTCAGGCCGATGGACCCGAAAACCATTTTGAGATTCGCTGTTGATGAACAGGTCAAATTCGTCGATTTGAGGTTTACCGATCTTCCGGGGTCCTGGCATCACCTGACGATTCCCATCAATCAGTTCAATGAAGAGTCTTTCGACGCGGGCATCGGCTTCGATGCCTCAAGCCTGCGCGGATGGGCCACCATCAACGAATCAGACATGCTGCTCATCCCCGAAACAGAGCGATTCTGGATGGACCATTTCTACGAAGAACCTACGCTCTGCCTCTTTGCAAACGTAGTGGACCCCATAACCAGAGAGGGTTACGACCTCGACCCGCGGTCTATCGCCAAGCGCGCGGAGAGCTATCTGCAATTCACCAAGATAGCCGACACCTGTTACTTCGGTCCCGAAGCCGAGTTCTTCATATTCGATCATGTGAGCTATCACAACGAGGTCAACAGCGCAGGCTATCGCTTCGAGTCCGGCGAAGGAATGTGGAATTCGGGTCGCAGCGAAGACAACCTCGGCTATCGCATACGCCACAAGGAAGGCTATGTACCCGTCCCGCCCGTAGACTCTCTGCACGACCTGCGCTCGGACATCGTGCAGAACCTTCAGGACGTTGGCATAGAGCCTGAGATGCATCATCACGAAGTGGCGAGCGGCGGACAGTGCGAGATCGATTTCCGCTATTCAACCCTGCTCGGCACGGCCGATAATCTCATGCTCTTCAAATATATTGTCAAGAACACGGCCTTTTACTACGGCAAAGCGGCCACCTTCATGCCAAAGCCCATGTTCGGCGACAACGGCAGCGGCATGCATTGCCATCAGAGCCTGTGGAAAGGCGATGAGGCGATCTTTGCGGGCGACAAATATGCGGGGCTGTCTGATGCGGCTCTCCATTACGCGGGCGGCATACTCAAACACGCTGCGGCGATAGCGGCCTTCGCAGCGCCGACGACCAACAGTTACAAACGACTCGTCCCCGGATACGAAGCGCCCGTGAACCTCGCCTATTCGCGGCGCAATCGCTCGGCCGCCATTCGCATACCTATGTACTCGGCTGCGGCGAGTGCGAAGCGGCTCGAAGTCCGATTCCCTGACCCTTCTTGCAATCCATACATAGCATTCTCGGCGATGCTGATGGCGGGGCTTGACGGCATACAGAATCGCATCGATCCGGGCGAGCCGCTCGACAAAGACATATACGATCTTTCGCCCGAAGAACTCAAGGACGTGCCGACGCTTCCCGCCTCGCTCGACCGCGCGCTCGACGCGCTCGAAGCCGACCATGAGTTCCTGCTCAAGGGCGATGTTTTCACAGAGGCTCTCATCGAGCGATGGATAACCTACAAGAGCCAGAAAGAAGTAGACCCGATTCGCATGCGACCCCACCCGCTCGAATTCGCGCTGTACTTCGACGCTTAGGAGGGCTTCCCATGAAAAACAGAGCCGCCCGAATCGCGCTCGCGCTGCTTGCTCTGATCTCCATTGCAGGCAGCGAGATTGCTCTTGTTGCGCGCGCCGATGACGGCAAAAAGCGGCGAGTCGAACTCAAGAGCGTCAAAGTACACGGGGTGGACCTTCAAAAACGCACCGCCGATGCTACGGTTTCGGTCGAGATAGCGAACCCTCTCGGAGGCTTCCGTATCAAGGACGTAAAGTACCGGCTCAAGGTGAACGGCGAGCAGGCGGCCGAAGGAAAATACATAAGCGAGATACGAGTGCCCGAAGGAGCGACCGTCATAATAGATGTGCCGCTCACGGTGAGTCTGGCCGCCCTTCCCGCCATCGGATGGAACACTCTCACAGATGGATTCATGCTGCGCTACGAGATAGAAACCGAATTCACAGTGCCCGTATTCATGTTCATCACTCGCAAGGTGAAGGCCAACTTCACAGGCGAGATGCCCGTAAAGAATCTGCTGTCGGCCTTACCCGGCAAGGTCAAGGTTCAACCGTCGAACAAGCCATAGAAATCGGTGGTCAGTGGTCAGTTGGTTACAAGGTGCGGTCCCAGAAGTAGAGCAACAGATATACTGCGCGCGGGGCAAAATGAAAGTTTTTCCGGAGAGGAACGCTTATGTGGAGTGCGCCGCCCTTTTTCTTTCTTCAAAGAT
>JAKEHD010000780.1 GCA_022615215.1 Blastocatellia bacterium | reverse complement strand
TATTTCGTCTTTCGACTCCCACTTCTCAAAGTCCGCGTCAACCCCACGTCCTAAGACTCAGTTGCTACCCTCATCGCAAGCCGCCTCCTTTAGGGGGCGGTGGTTGACATCAATCCTTTAAGCTGATGATATGACCGGCATATCACCTATATGACAAGCAAATATCCTACATTAGCGTAATGAGGTAGTAAAGAGCCGCAGGCGCGAAGGAATTTTTTCTGTGAGTGCGACGGGCCGGTTAGAACTCTTGCGGTAATGGGCCGGGCATAAAAAGTTGAAAATCGTTATAATGGCATCCGGCTCTGACGAAGGCTCTCGGCACTGATTCCAGCCTGCGGAGGATGCGCGGATGTTCGGAAGCAAGCAACAGACTACAGGCTGCTCGATTGCGATTCTGCTCGCACTGCTCTTTTCTGTCTCAGGCATTGCGAGGGCGGAACTCCTCCCCATCAAGATTTACACATCGGAAGACGGCCTCGCTCACAACCGCGTTCAGAGCATCGTTCGCGATTCTCAAGGGTTTCTCTGGTTCTGCACGACCAATGGATTGAGCCGATTCGACGGGCAGAATTTCTTCACCTTCGGGCTGGAAGAGGGGCTGGCGTTTTCAATCTTTAATGATTTCCTCGAAACTCGCGATGGCAATTATTGGGCAGCAACCAACGGCAACGGGGTATGCCGATTCAATCACTCTCAAAAAACGCATAAACATGCTTGCAAACGGGGAACGCATAGGGCTAATCTGTAGCGGAAACCGATGGGGTATCGACTCAGGCGATCCCTATCGCGACCCGTTGAACCTGTACGATGTCCGGTAAGAGAGCCATTGGTCGCTAGACCGATGCTAACTGTGCGCGACCCGGTGACCGATTCATTTCGATCATCGCCATTAAGGAACCACAAGAGAAGGAGAGGTGTCGTGAGAAAGATTAATACCCTTCGAGCGACGCCCTGAAACTATGAAAACGCATGCGCCGCATAAGTAAAGAAGTTTATGCTTGGCTAGAGGTGCCTGGCGGAAGTCTTCCATCACCCGTAGCGGCTCAACCAAGAAGGAAATCTTTATGCGTGTGCGTCCTGCGGCTCGTCGGATCTTACTTTCAAGGAGAGTATACATCATGACTGAAAATCTTCGTCGCCACACATTGTTTCGTTACCTGTCGATCACAGCCGTCATCGCTGCCTGTTGCGCCATGGTATTTCTCGCATCCGGCAACGAGTATTCTACTTCACGCGATGGCCTGCCCTCGCTTCAGGGTGAGAAGGCTGTCTCCTACCTCAAACAACAGGGCTTATATTCATCGCTTGCTGAAGCTATGAAAGCAGCCCGCTACAAGGTCTACCAAACGCCTGAGAGCCGACAAGCAGTCGCGGCTTTTTATGCAGACAACCCCGCTCAGGGCTACAGCACGAAGTTCGGCCCTGACGGTGTGAACCTGGTCCTAAGCGACAAAGAAGGCGAGAGGGCGGAGATGAGTATGCGACTTCTCAGCTACGGCTACGGCAATCGGCAGATCGCGGTCCTGTCTGGCAGACTCACAACCGATGGCAATCGAGTCGAAATAGCAAGAGAGCTAGGGAGCAGAGGAGCAGGGGAGCAGGGGAGCCATAGAGGCAGTGAAGTCAGAACCCTTTCACCCCCGCACGGAACCGCAGTCGGCGTCCCGACCACCCCTGCACCCCTGCATAGAGTGGTACGTCAACCGCCCCGATGGTCTTGAGCAGGGATTCACTATCTCAGAGCGACCGGGAGAGGGTCAGCCTGGAGAGCGATTGCGGATTGCAATGGAAGTGAGGGGCGATCTCAGGCTCGAAGCTACAGACGATGGAAGCCGTGTAGTGATGCGAGACGAATCGGGGAAGGTCGCGTTGCGCTACAGCGGGTTGAAGGTATGGGACGCAGAGGAAAGAGAGCTTCGAGCGGAGATGGTTGTGAGAGGCCGGAGAGTGAGCATAGAGGTAGAAGAAGAGGGAGCGGTCTATCCGCTGACGATAGACCCTGTGATAGACACAGAGGTGACCAAGATTCAGGCATCCGACCGCGAGGCCGGTGACGAATTCGGCATCTCTGTGTCAATCAGCGGAGATACTGCAATAGTCGGCGCTCGCGGTGAAGACACGGGTGGTTTGGATGCAGGAGCAGCCTACCTGTTCACTCCCGCAGCCACCGCCTTCGACGTTTGCATCAAGGACGACTCTAACCCCGCTAACTCCATACTTTTGATAACGACGGGACCGCTCAAGGGCACATATCGGGTCTGTTGCGGAGGCCAGACCTTTACGGGCAAAGGCGCTATCGGCATCAAGAATGGTGTCATAAGCCTAACGCATTTCACACCTACACGGAGAGTGCAGGCGTTCATCTTCATGAATCAAACGCGGGGAAGCGCTGCTGTGCAGTCGCCGCTCAATTCATTCCCCTGCCTGATCTCGGACAGCGATATAACCGACAACACCTGCAACTGTCCGAGTCCGTAGAGCGATGCCGGATGGAAGCAGGCCCGTAAGAGGGCATCATAATATGGCGGCTTGCATATCAGCGTGGGGTAGCTGAAGGCTTTGGAGTGCTGCGGCCTGTCACGGCGCTCCAAAGCTCAGAGCTTCTGCGGGGTGAGTTAAATCTCTTCGATGATCAAATTCGAATTTGTATATATGCAAATCTCGGCGGCGATCTTCATCGCCTCGATGGCGATCTCTTTTGCTGACAATTCGGTGTGGCGAAGGAGGGCGCGGGCTGCGGCCGTTGCATAAGGTCCGCCTGAGCCTATGGCCATAACCCCGTCGTCCGGCTCTATAACGTCGCCCCCGCCTGAAATAAGCAGTGATGTGGTTTCGTCTGCAACGATGAGCAGAGCTTCGAGGTGGCGCAGGTATTTGTCCGTGCGCCACTCTTTGCCGAGTTCTACGGCAGCGCGTTGCAGTTGGCCGTGATACTGTTCGAGCTTGGCTTCGAAGCGGGTGAAGAGCGTGAAGGCATCGGCGGTAGAGCCTGCAAATCCGGCGATGATCTTGTCGTTATAGAGGCGGCGGACCTTTCGCGCGCCCCCTTTCATAACGGTTTTATCGAGCGTTACCTGTCCGTCGCCTGCGACCGCGACGCGGCTGTCTCTGCGCACGCAGAGTATGGTCGTGCTGCGAACGCGCGGTCGTCCGGGGCTGCGATCTTTATTCTTCCGCATAGAAGGCGACTATAATCGCGCACTCCGGCCTTGTCAAGAAAGTCGTCAGGCCAGCTATCAGCTATCAGTCTTCAGCTATCAGCATTAATAGCGGACTACCGACCACCGACCACTGATGGCTGATGGCTGACGGCTGACGGCTGACGGCTGATTCGGATTATTTCTCTATCACGAGCTGGAATATCTGTTTGCCTATGAGTATACGGTCGTCGGTCTCAAGCGTCACCTCCGAATTGATGCGGATGAAGGTTCCGTTGCGGCTGTTTTCATCGACAAGAAAATATCGCCCCTCGCGCTCTATTATGCGCGCGTGGCGGCCCGACATGAATCCGTCGTGAGGGAAGGTTATCTCGCCT
This sequence comes from Blastocatellia bacterium, assembly GCA_022615215.1. Lineage (GTDB taxonomy): Bacteria > Acidobacteriota > Blastocatellia > UBA7656 > UBA7656 > JAKEHD01. Next base: position 6,285 of record JAKEHD010000780.1, on the reverse strand, counting down.
TCGCTCCTTCCGATGATCGTGTCTTCGCGGTCGAGCTTGTAGACTCGCCCGTCCTGCCCGCCTTCGGTTATCAGCGTAAGCGAAGGGATCGCTCTCCGAGGCTCGCGCGAACGCTTTCTGGCAAGAGCGAGGGCCGAAAGCTCTTCGCCGCAAGTGGTGCAGAAAAGCCCGCCGTCGAGTTGTACGGCCCCGCATGAATCGCAGACTATGTGTGTGTCGCGGTCGCGGTCATGGTCCACGTTGGTCGAGAGCGGTGAAGGCTCTGCGGGTCGTTGTTCGGGTCGCGGGGGAGGTTCGGGAGGCACGGCCTTCTCGCGGGGCGGCGCGGAAGCGCCGGAAGGAGATACGGCCTGGTTCTGGTCCGAAACCGTCTGATTGAAAGCGGTCCCCCCCGGCGTATCGATGCGTGTCCGCATGTCGACTTCCTGGTAAGGCGGTCTTTGAGTGGAAATCGGCCGATTGACTTCCTCCAGACGATTTCCGCATTGCTGGCAAAACAGCCAGCCCGGCTCGTTTTCCACATGGCAGGCCGGGCACTTCGCGGTTGCCGAAGGCCCAGGTTCCGACTCTTCAAGCGGTACGGCGCACAAACGGCACGATACGGCCGTTTGTAGATTTTCTGCTCCACATTTAGGACAGGTCTTCATCAAGAGCTACCGGCGCGCTCATTCCTGTAAAGAGATTCGATTGCAAGTAAATGTTCAGAATAGGAACGGAGTTTCACCACGGAGACACAGAGGCACAGAGAGTTTTTCTCCGTGTCTCCGTGGTGAGTTTTTTGCTTGTCTGAACACATTCGATTGCAAATCCTCTGCGGGCTGAGAAAGAAATCTTCACAAGAAAGAAATCTTTGAGCGACGCCCCTCCTTTCCTGGAAATTGATGAACTGCTATAACTCGTTTACGATTGCGCGGGCCGCAACGCAAGAGTGTTCGAAACGCGCCCCCTGCCCTCGATCGCGGTCCCTCACCGGCCCCTGTGTATATGTTCTTTCAGTATGCAGCGGTCCATCACTACAAGAAGACCTGCGCGTCCGGCCCTGAGCGCCGCCGCCTCGTCTATGACGCCTTCCTGCAACCAGACGGCGGGCACTCCCAACTCTATCGCTTCGTCAACGTGTCGGCCCGCCTCTTCGCTCCGGCGAAAGATATCCACGAGGTCTATCTTCTCAGGCACATACGTGAGCCGGGGATATGCTCTCTCGCCGAGAACCTCGGTCTCATTCGGATTTACAGGTATGATCCGGTAGCCGTGCGTCTGCATGTATCTCGACACGCCGTAGCTCGGACGCGAAGAGTCGGACGAGAGACCGACTACGGCTATCGTCTTCATCTCATCGAGTATCTTCTTTATGACTTCTTCACTGTTGATTTCCACCGCCGCTGCTCCCTTATAAGTTCGGCCGGCGATTACCGGCTGCGAAACGAACTGCAACCGACAGAATATAACATCGCTACCTGCTAATTCCAGCATTGCGAATCATCTTTTGAAATTCTCGGCTGATATGACGGGTCACACGGGCTTGCTTTCGGTCGTAATGTTTTATGTCGAAGCTTGCTACGGAAGCGATCTCGCGCGCGGTCGATGTCAGGAAGACTTCCGATGCGTCAAGAAGCCTCTGCACGGGGAAGCCCCCTTCGACCAGGTGTATGCCCATCTTGCGGGCTATCAGGTAGACCATCCCCCGCGTCACTCCCGCGATAGAGCCGGTCGCCTGCGAAGGGGTGAAAATCTCGTCGCGTTCGACCCAGAACAGGTTTGCGGCGGTCGCCCCTGTCATCTCTCCGCGCTCGTTCAGCATTATGGCCTCCGCAAATCCGCGCGAGCGGGCCTCTTCATAAGCGAGCAGGTTGTCGAGCATCGCCGTGCATTTGACGCCCGCGAGCGGTCCCGATGAAAGCAGTCGGTAAGGCGAGAGCGTGATCGTCAGATCGCGTCTCCGCGGCGTCTGCTCCGCGGAGGTGAAGATGAGAGTTTCAGCTTCCGGTCCCTGCTCGATTCGCCATAAAGATTTCTTTCTCAAGCCGCCCGCATCGCCTCTCAAAACGGTTATGCGCACCCTGCCCTGACGGGTCAGGTTGACAGAGATCAATTCATCCATGGCGCGCTTCAATTCTCGAATATCCAAGGGCAGAGGGACGCGCGCTTTTTCCGAATCGCGCAGGAGCCTCTCCCAGTGGCGGTCAAGGGCAAAGACCTGCCCGTCATATATGCGCGCAGTCGTGAAGACTCCCCACCCGTAAAGCAGCCCGGCGACGGTCGGCGACACACGGGCCTCCGTCGCGTCAATGACACGGCCGTTGTAGTAGATCGAACGATCCATCTGTTATTGGTCCGTCGTCCTTATTTGTCCGTGGTCCGTAGTCCGTAGCCCTTCTTCCAGGGTCTGGCTAAAGAACCACTGACCACTGACCACCAGTCTGATAGCTGATAGCTGATAGCTGATAGCTGACCACTGACAATAAGGTCAACCTACTTTCTGCCGAGCAAAGAGAGATATTTTTCGGGCATGCTCGAAGGCCGCCCCTCGGAATTTATGAGCACGTGGAGCGTTTCGCCTCTGGCGACGGGCTGGCCGTCTGCGCGGTCGATCTCGTAGCTGAACCTTACAGTCCGTCGCGTCAATTCAGCGATGCTGGTCCTGACGATCAATTCATCCTCATAGCGCGCAGGAGTTTGATAGCGACATCGCGCTTCGGCCACCGTGAGGAAGAGACCCGTCTCCTTCTCCATATCGCGGTATGAAAATCCGCAATCGTTGCAATACTGGCTGCGGCCCACCTCGAACCATACGAGGTAGTTGGCATAATAGGCCATGCCCATCTGATCGGTTTCGGCATAGCGCACCTTGACTCGCGCCTCCGACCTCGGTCTGGAATCGGCGGCTTTATCTGTCCTCGCTCTTTTCATGTCGTAAAGTATCTTTATAACCTGTTCGGGCCGGTCTTACGAGTCCGGCGCTTCAAATTCCCGGCGATTGTAACCCTCCGGCGAGCAACACTCAAGCCGTGCGGGCTGCGCCCGCCGCTATTTGCATTTGTCTTTTTCCGTCGCCACAATTGACAATACAAATGGTTGTGAAGTATGGGAGCAGTGATGGACGATCATTAAAATAAAGATTGAAGACTGAGGATCAACGGGGGGATGACCATGATCGAACGTGTTCCGGGACTCGTGACAGACCTTTACGAACTCACCATGGCCGCAGCCTATTATGATAACCGCATGGAGGGCCGCGCGGTCTTCGATCTATTCGTGCGCCGTCTGCCTGAGAATCGCTCCTTTCTCCTCGCGGCCGGACTCGAACAGGCGCTCGATTATCTATACAACCTGGAGTTCACCGCAGAGCAGATCGACTACGTGCGCCGCCATCCGTCTTTCAAGAATGTGAGCCGCGAGTTCTTCGATTACCTCGCAGACTTCCGGTTCACGGGCGACGTGTGGGCCGTGCCGGAAGGCACTGCCGTCTTCGGCATGGAGCCTATGGCGCGAGTGGAAGCTCCCATCATCGAGGCGCAGATAGTCGAGACCTTTTTGCTTTCGACCATAAACTTTCAGACCATGATAGCGAGCAAAGCCGCTCGCGTGGTCACGGCCGCCGAGGGGAGGGCCGTCATAGAATTCGGCACTCGCCGCGCGCACGGGACCGAGGCAGGGCTTTTTGCGGCACGCGCCGCTTACATAGCCGGGTGCCAGGGAACGTCCAACGTCGAGGCCGGTTATCTGTTCGGCATCCCGACTTTCGGCACGCTCGCGCATTCGTTCGTCATGCTCTTTGACGAAGAAGATGATGCGTTCCGCGCTTTTCTAAAAGTCTTTCCCGATACGGCCACCCTGCTCGTCGACACCTACGACACGTTGGCTGCGGTCAAACGATTGACCGAGGATTTCGAGGCGGATATTCCGTCGATACGGCTCGACAGCGGCGATATGTGCCAGTTGAGCATCGAAGCGCGTCGCATACTCGATGAAGCCGGAAGGTCGGGCACGAAGATATTTGCGAGCGGCGACCTCAACGAATACCGAATAGCGGATTTGATTTCGCGCGGGGCGTGTATAGACGCTTTCGGAGTCGGGACCGAGATGGCCACTTCTTATGACCGGCCTGCTCTGTCGGGCGTATACAAACTTGCAGGGCTGTCGCGGGACGGCCGGATGAGCATGAAGATCAAGATGAGTCCCGATAAATCGACCTGTCCCGGTCCCAAGCAAGTGTGGCGGCTTACGAGCGAAGAAGGGAAGCACGTCGAAGATGTAATAGCTCTGGCCGATGAAGATAAATCGGCGGAGGGCGCGGCGTGGAAGCCTCTGCTCGAACTCGTGATGAGAGACGGACGGCCCACGGACGAGCGATTGCTTTCGACGGATGCCGGAGAGTCGAATTCAGCCGCCGCGCGAAGCGCAGGTTGCCTCGCGCGATTGAATGAAGCTCGCGCGCGCGCATCGGAAGAGTTGAAACGCTTGCCTGCCGAACTCCTGAGTTTGAATTCGGAGACACGGTATCGGGTAAAATTCAGCGAGCGGCTCGCAGAAGAAAAACGCAAGCTCGAAGAAGAGATCACCGCCGATTGTCTTTTTAATTTGCAGGAAGAGGCTAACCACAGATCACACAGATAGCACAGTGGAAGGCAGGGCCTTCTACAAAAGATTTCTGTTTGTGTAATCTGTGAAATCTGTGGTTGATACCTCCTCACAGTCGTAGACGAAATCGTCGAGCGGGCGAGCCGTTGAGCGCAGCAAGAAGGAGGGTTTAAAAATGGAGAGCCGATTTCGAGATGCAGCCGTTTTGCTCGTCGACATTCAGAACGATTTCTGCCCTGGAGGCGCTCTCGCCGTTTCAGAAGGCGATGAAATAGTTCCTGTCGTCAATCGATTGATGCCCGAGTTTCCGTTCGTAGTTTCAGGCCGGGACTGGCATCCCGCCGATCACATATCCTTCAAGGAGCAGGGCGGTCCCTGGCCGCCTCATTGTGTGCAAGGCACGCGCGGCGCAGAACTACATCCGCGTCTGGACCGGTCACGAATAGACGCGCATTTTCGCAAAGCCGCATCACCCGACGCGGATGCCTATTCGGAATTCGAGGGCACTGACGAGAGCGGGCGCTCGCTCGATGAAGCGCTCAAAGCCCGCCACGTGCGACGACTCTACGTGACGGGGCTTGCGACCGATTATTGCGTGAAGGCGACCGTTCTGGACGCTATAAAAAACGGCTACGAGGTCTTCGCCATAACCGACGCGATGCGGGCGGTCGATGTCGAACCCGATGACGGAGCGAAGGCGCTTGAAGAGATGAAGAGCCGGGGAGCGCATCTTGTGACGAGCCGCGAAGTGCTCGAATATGCTGAGGAAGCCAGCCGATAAAATTTGATCGCGCCCGATGTGGAATAAACAGACGGCTGACCTTCTCTTCGTCCATCAGGGCCATCGTCTGGATGTATGTAGAACCCGGAGTATGTGTAACTGGTCGCCTTTGATCTTGTATACGATGACATAAGGCAATCCGGGTAAAAGGGATTCCCTGGTGTCGAGCACCTTGCCTATTCTGCCTTTTTCAGGGTGCTTCAACAGAGAGCGGCATTGCTTGAGGATGGCGGCGGCGATGAGCCGGGACTACCCTTTGTTTGCCGCCTTTGGATTATAGTTACCGATATATTCCCGAATGCTGGCGAGGTCTTCAACCGCATCCGCCGTCCATCTCAATCTCATGCAGGCATGTCCTTTTCTTCGTCAGTGCCCCAACTCGAAAGCCAATCCTCTACGTCCGGGTGCTCTACGAATCGGCCTTTATTCGCAGACTGTATGCCCTTCTCAACAGCCTTGATTTGCCACTCCTGCAAAGATACATATTCCTCGATGGCCTCTGCTCCCAGGAGTGATTTGGATTGCCCGGTCGCGGCAGCCAAAGCTTCCAGCCTGCGCGCCGTAGAGAGCGGGACTCTTACTGATATTAACGTCGTTTCAGGCATCGCCTTTTCCCTTTCATCAAAATGCTGATGATATTGTATACAAGTGAAGGCGAAAGGCAAACCGTTCACAGAGGAATGAAGGCCGCAAGGTGAAGGACGGAAGCTCAAGGGGTACGGAGCCGATGCTTTCAGACCAGTCACAGGTTTCTCAGACGAGAATAACTATTGACTTTCAAGGTGTATATCGAATAATCACAGCAAGTCCGCTCTCTCTTTTGGAATTTCGTTCCCGCCCCTGAGGCCCTCCTCTTCGAAAGGATGAAGGATGAGAGATGAAGGATGAATCGACCGTATCACTCCGGTTTTCATCCTTCATCC
>JAKEHD010000779.1 GCA_022615215.1 Blastocatellia bacterium | reverse complement strand
TCATCGACGAAGGAATCCTCGATTCGTTCAGCGGATTCGGGTCGTATGAGACGGACGAAGCTTTCAGGCAGGTAGTAGCGAAGGAAATCGGTAGCCGCGCCTGGTTGAGCGAGAGTCTCTTTGAAGAACTGATCGTGAGGGTTGAGAGTCTCTTTCATCTTCAATCATCCATCGAAACGAGAGGCGACCAATAGAACGGATGCGCGTATAGCGCCTTCTTGTCGCGCTCAAATGACGGCGCTCTGTCTTCGCAGGTGAATGAAGGCGACTGATCGCCGGAAGCGAGCTGCCGATCTTTGGGTTCAAGCTGGGATAGCGAATCCTTTCTACAAACCGATTGCCAGTCTCACGTATAACTTTCAGGCAGTTGCTCTTTCACAGGTCAATCACCTGATTTCACACATCACTCTCTACGCATCGCTTTCGAGAAGTACCGCGCGATGGTTTCCTTGCCGGGCTTCGCGGTCATAAGCGAGACCGCCACCATCAAGAGCGCCGATATGATCGTCATAGGCACTACGGGCATGAATCCCAAGACCGCAGTGCCGCCCGCCGTGCGCGAAAGTATCTCGATTCCTCCGACCGACCAGACCACGACGGGAGGTCCGGGAGGAGCGGGAACTGCGTATTGAAACACCGCTACTGCCGCAACCGATAGGGCCGTCCAGAGGGTGCTTGCGAGCGCCCCCCATCGGGTGCTTCCTTTCCAGAAGAGGGCCGCGACAAGTAATGGCGCGAGCGCCGCGTATCCTGAAAATGCGTACTGGACCGCGAGCGAGAAGATAGATTCGGGCGCTCGGAGCGCGAGCGCGTAAGCGATAACAGTCACCACTATGACGAATATGCGGCCGGTCTGCACCTGCACACGTTCGCCTAAGCGCGCCTTTCCCCCATAGAAGGCGAAGAAGTCCTCCGTAAACATCGTCGAGAGCGCGAGTATCTGCGAATCGCTCGCCATAACGGCCGCCATTATACCTGCGCCGAGCAGTCCCGCAAGCCATAGCGGCGCATATCGTTCGAGCAGGAACAGCAGCACGTCGTCTCCCGTCGCCTTCGCATTCAGGGCAGCGCGCTCTTCGGATGCAAGGCGCGGCCCTTCGGCTGCGAGGTGCGCGCGCGCCTCGATCTTTTCCTGTATCAGCGGTACGTCGGACGCGCGATTGGCCACAACGCCCAGGAATACACATGGCAGCCAAAGGACTATCATGCATAAGGGATAGAGCACGACAGTCTTTTTGAACTGCTTCACCCTTCGCGCGGTCAGACAGAATATCGCTATGTGCGGGAAGGCTATCGAAGAGAGCGGGATGAACATGTAGCTGAAGAAGTATGCCGGTGATATGCGCTCGCGCGTGAGCATCGCTGCGGTCGCGGGCGAGGACTTCAACGATTCAATCGTCGCATCGAATCCGCCCATGCCTATTCCTATCACAACGAAGGCCACTGCTCCGAAGAGAAGGAACATCGTGGTTTGAAGCGTGTTGACCCAGGCGGTTCCTCTCATCCCGCCGAAGAAGACGTAAGACATGACGACGAGGGCCACTATAGCGCCGCCAAACCAGTAGGGAATGCGCCCGGCGCTTATGGCCGATAGAGCCGTGCCGCCTCCCATGACGCCTATGACTATGTATGGGACGAGCAGGGCCGACTGTACGAAAAAGATCACTGTCCCTATGTGACTGCATTCCCAACGATCTCGAAACATTTGAACGGGCGTCATGAAGCCATGACGTTTACCGAGCGCCCATAATCTCGTCCCTATGAAGAAGAGCGACAGAGGGATGATGATGGCCGAAGACGAGGCCATAAGCCCGTAGGTGACGATGCCGAATGTGAAGGCGTGGCCTGAAGAGCCGAGTATGGCGAAGGCCGTCATGTTCGTGCCGAACAGAGAGAGTATGAAGACGACCGTGCCGAGAGAGCGGCCTGCGAGGAAGTAGCCTTCGGCCCCCTCGGAGCCTTTCGATTTGCGGAAAGCGAAGATGCCTATGTAGACGACTATGCCTAGATAAACGAATACGAATAATGACTGGATCAATGAGCCTGCGTCTCCTCACGCTCTTTGTGCAAGAATTCATCCTGCGGCGTGCCCGATCTGTCGGTTTCCTCTTCGAGGTGATCGGGCCAGGCATGCTTGACCAGCATCCACATGACGAGGGACGCCGCCACTGTGTAGCACGCATGGTAAAAAAGTCCTATGGGAATGAACCCGAAGACCACCGGGTCTGCCGTGCGCCAGAACCAGAAGTCCTGATGCAAAATGATGAAAGCCAGGATCGTGATTGTGAGCAGCAATCTTTTCATCAGAACTTTGCTTTGCGACCGGCAGAATCGTAGACGATTCTATCGTAGACGATTCTAATAAACGTCGACTACTATCGCATAATGGTTCTGCAAATTGCAACGTTCATCATGCGATTGTTAGAATGTTCGGCAGCCGCTGAATGAAAATAGATCGGAGAAAGTCATGTCGAAACGAAGAATTGCTGCCCGAAGTAAAGCGATCGCCTTATGGCTTACGATTGCAATTATGGGATTTGCTGTTTTATGCCTGGGTCATGGTGTGAGGGCCGATGACGATTGGTCGCAGTTTCGCGGGCCGAACGGGACGGGCATATCAGGCACGAAAGGATTGCCGGTCGAGTTCGGCCCTGATCGAAACGTGATATGGAAGGCCCCTCTTCCGGCAGGGCATTCCTCTCCCGTGCTTGGCCGCGATCGAATCTTTGTGACCGGATTCGAGGGCGATCGGTTGTTTACCATCTGCCTGGACCGAAAGACCGGAAAAGAGTTATGGCGGCGCGAGGTTCCGCGCAATCGCTCAGACCGTTTGCTCAAGCCCAACAATCCCGCTTCTCCAAGCCCCGTGACCGATGGGGAGAACGTCTATGTCTTCTTTCAGGACTTCGGGCTGATCTCTTATGACGCGCGCGGGAAAGAGCGATGGCGCGTGCTTCTGGGACCGTTCAACACCTTTTATGGAATAGGGGCTTCACCCATCCTGATCGATGACCTGCTCGTGATGCCATGCGATCAGGACACGGGTTCGTTCTTACTGGCCGTAGATAAAAAGAGCGGCCGCGTGCGCTGGCGAACCGAGCGCCCGGAAATCATATCCGGTTATTCGACGCCCATCATCTATCGCCCCAAAAATGGTCCCGCCGAAATAATCATCCCCGAATCGTTCCAGCTTTCGGCCTACAACGTCAAAGACGGAAAGAAGATATGGTGGGTGCGCGGGCTTGCGTGCGAGATGAAATCCATCCCCGCCCTCGAAGGCGATACCATATACATAAACGGCTGGGGCTTTCCTGAAAATCAACCGGGCAAGCAGGTCGCCGTTCCGCCCTTCGCCGAAGTCCTGCCGAAATTTGACGCGGATAAAGACGGCCGTATCACGATGGCCGAAGGGCCTGACGCGCGCATCAAACACGAACTCTATTTTTCGGTCTTCGACCTCGACCGGGACGGGTTTTTGACCGCGAAGGAATGGGACATGTATCGCGCCATGATGTCGGCTGAAAACGGATTGCTCTCGATACGTCTCGGCGGGCGGGGCGACATGACCGATGCCAATACAAAATGGCGCTACACGAGGCCCGTGCCTCAAGTCCCTTCCACGCTTCTTTACGAGAACGTGCTCTACATGGTGAACGACGGCGGTATACTGATCACGTTCAACCCCGCGACCGGAGATGTCATCAAGCAGGGGCGACTCGAAGGCGCTATCGACAAATACTTCGCCTCTCCTGTCGCAGCCGACGGCAAAGTCTATCTTATCGGGCAGGGGGGAGCCGTCTCCGTGTTGAAGGCCGGAGGCGACTGGCAGATATTGAAAGTGAACGAACTCGACGACGAGTGCTATGCCACGCCCGCCATCGCCGAGGGCCGTTTGTACATTCGGACCCGGAGCGCGCTTTATTGTTTCGGAGAGCGCAAGTGAAGCATCAGCCGTCAGCTATCAGCTATCAGCTATCGGCTTAAAAACTGAAGGCTGAAGGCTGTAAGGAGAAAATATGGAGCGCAGATTCAATCTTCAAGTTGGCACGCGCGCAATCAGGTTGTTTGTTCAGGTGATCGCCTTTTCGATATTGATCGCTTATGCTTCAGGCACGGCTGCGGCTCAATCTCCCGAACCGATCAGGTATATATTGCGGTTCCCCTCGCCGCATACGCACTATGTCGAGGTCGAGGCGACTGTTCCTACGGGGGGCCGATCTCAGGTCGAATTGATGATGGCCGTGTGGACCCCCGGCTCATACCTCATGCGCGAGTATGCTCGCAACGTCGATACGGTCTCGGCCCGCGCACCCGAAGGCAGACCTCTCGGCATAGACAAATCGCGCAAGAATCGCTGGATCATAAACACCGGCGGAGCCGCATCGATCACGGTCGCTTATCGCCTCTACTGTCACGAGATGGGCGTGCGCACCAACTGGGTCGATGGCGAACTGGCGCTCTTGAACGGCGCGGCCACTTTTTTGACTCTCGTAGAGCGAGGCCCGCGCCGTCACGAGGTCCGTCTCATTTTGCCTTCGGAGTGGAGGCGGACGATGACAGGGCTTCCCTCAGCGCCGGGCGGCGCGCCCAATCATTATGTGGCCGAGGATTTCGACACGCTCGTCGATTCGCCCATAGTCGCCGGGAACCCGAATGTTTATGAGTTCGATGTTGACGGCAAGAGACATTATCTCGTGAACACAGGCGATAGCGTCGTGTGGGACGGGCCTCGCTCCGCAAGAGACGTTGAAAAGATCGTCCGCGCAGCGCGCTCCCTGTGGGGCTTTCTGCCTTATGAAAAGTATGTCTTTTTGAATATGATCGTCGAAGCGGGCGGCGGACTGGAACACAAAAATTCTACGGTCATGATGACCAGCCGATGGGCTACGCGAACCGATAGAGCTTACAAGCGATGGCTTGGGCTTGTGAGCCACGAATACGTTCACGTGTGGAACGTGAAGCGACTCCGCCCCATCGAACTTGGACCTTTCGATTACGAAACGGAGGTCTATACCAGGAGCCTATGGATTTCAGAGGGATTGACGAGTTATTACGGCGACCTGCTTCTGAGCCGGGCGAAGCTCATAACTCAGAACGAATACCTGACGGCGCTGTCGACTGACATAGAGCAATTGCAAAACACTCCCGGCCGCCTCGTGCAGCCTGTCGAAGAATCCTCTTACGATGCATGGATCAAAGGCTACCGCCCTAATGAGAATACGCCTAACACTCAGATCAGCTATTACACTAAGGGCGCGATCATAGGTTTCCTTCTCGACGCGCGGATTCGCCGTTCGACCAACGGCGCAAAAAGCCTCGATGATGTTATGCGCCTGGCCTATCAGCGTTATGCGGGAAATCGAGGATTTACGGCCGAAGAGTTCCGGCGAACGGCGAGCGAGGTGGCGGGGACGGACCTGCGGGGCTGGTTCGTCAAGGCGCTTGAGACCACTGAAGAACTCGATTACACCGAGGCGCTCGAATGGTTCGGATTGCAATTCAGGAAAGGCGGGCCGCCGAGAAGGGAAGGCGGCCCTGAAAACGACGGTCCCCCGGATGCGGAAGGAGCGAGGAGACCTGAGCGAGCCTGGCTCGGCCTCATTGTGAGGCCGGACGATGGAAGGCTAGTGGTCATACATGTGCGCCGCGGAACGCCGGGCTATGACGCCGGGTTCAACGTCGGAGACGAGATACTCGCTGTAGGAGATTATCGAGTCAGGCCGGAGCAGTGGGCTTCGCGTATGGAGCAGTATAAACCGGGCGACAGAGTATCCGTATTGGTTGCGCGGCGGGACCGCTTGATGAGGATAGATTCCACTTTTGGAAAAGAGCCTGAGAGGCAATGGCGTCTGGCCGTAGCCCCGAATGCCAGCGAACAGCAAAAGGCGCGTCTGAAAGTCTGGCTGGGCCAGTGAGCGAAGTTATTCAGAGATCGGCGGGGAGCTAAAGACAATGATAGAGGAGAAAAAATGAAATCAGTATTTGCGTGTTTGTTTCCGGCCTTGTTTTTGATTCCTGCTGCGCAAGCACAGCAAGAACGGGATAAATTTATTGGGCGGGCGCACTCTATTCGAACCGAACTGATTTATCTGGACACTGATCCCGGCGAACGAGGAGGCAAGCGCCATTTGAGCGCGCTCAGAACTTTTGATCCTAATGGCAACCTTACCATGTACGAAGACTTTTATGCATTTGGAGGACTCTCTTACGGCAAAGATACTTACGCTTATGATGCGAACGGAAATATGATCGAAAAGGCCCACGAGATCAATGGCTCGACCTATAAAACAACCTACACCTACAATGGTAAAGGACAGATTATAGAAGAGAAATACATAGGACAAATTAGAGAATACATCTACGACTCGGAAGACAGGTTGATAGAGATAAAGCAATATTATAATGAGGGTCTCGATGATGGAAAGACGGTGATTTCTTATGATGACAAAGGGCGGCTGATCGGGCGCACCCGTTATAAGGCGAATGGCTCCTTTGACGGGAAAGAAACTAGAGCTTATAACGATGAAGGGAATCTGGTTTCAGAAGTCAATATCTATCGTACGAAAACCTATAACGCCAAAGGGCAGCTTGTTTCGGAGGTCGATAATAGGAATTCAGACGACCCCGACTATAGGAAAAAGGTTTATGAATACGATAGTAAAGGCCATCTCGCTAAAGAGGAGGTATATGGCCGCGAAGGGCTGAAAGAGAAATTCGTTTACGAGTATGAATTCGATTCTGTAGGGAACTGGGTAAAGCAGGTGACATCCCATTGGGATGCTGAGGGGAAGAAGCGAGTTTGGGAGACTTACAGGATAATCACTTACTATTGATGACTCGTGCAGGGCGTCTGGGCCGATGTTCTCAATAGGTATTTGGTTCAAGACTCAGAGGGGTGGTAATATTGGTTGAGCCTTGAGGCGAAGGTTCTGAAACTCACATAACTCAAAGAGGAGAGGATATATGAAATCAAAGCTCGGTTTAGCGATTATGTTGCTTGTTTGCGCCGCCATTCTTTCTGCAAGCTCTCTGATGCCTGCAAACGGCGATTCGACAGCGGGAGAACGGGTGGCATCGATTCACAGTTTCACCCTTAAAAGCATCGACGGCAAGGACGTAAATCTGGGCGCGTACAAAGGCAAGGTCTTGATGCTCGTCAATGTCGCAAGCAAGTGCGGGCTGACCCCTCAGTACGAAGGGCTGCAAAATATCTATTCGAAATATAAAGATCGCGGGTTCGTCATCCTGGGCTTCCCCGCGAACAACTTCATGGGGCAGGAGCCGGGCACCGATGAAGAGATCAAGAATTTCTGCTCGCTCAATTACAACGTGACGTTTCCGCTCTTCTCGAAAATATCTGTGAAAGGTGGCGACATAGACCCGCTTTACAAGTTCCTCACCGACAAAGAGACTAACCCTGAATTCGGAGGCGAGATAAAGTGGAATTTCAACAAGTTCCTGGTCGACAAAAACGGCCGTGTCATCGCCCGCTTCGAGCCGCGCGTAAAGCCTGAAAGCGATGAAGTGATCCAGGCCATCGAAAAAGCCCTGCAATAGGCGACGAGCGCGCGAGAGGACAAATTTATAAACCTTCCTGATTTACGGGGCGGGCGGCGGATGCAGTAATAAAGGCTATGGCTGCCGCGCGCCCTTGCCGCAAATCTTTGTACATAACAGAGTCACTTCTTTTATAATCTGCCTTGATGATGAACAGACATCAGATCAAAGGCGTCGGCATTTCAATCCTGTTTATACTTGCAGACGGGTTGCTTCGCGGTGATCTGGGGCGTATTTTCTTTATCGCCCTTGCGGTTTTCTCTGTGATAACAGCGATATACTACGGTATATGGGCCGCGATTAACGGTACGCGAATCAGACGAGAGTAAATGGACGAGATCAAACCGATAGTATCGGACTCTGAGACACTGCGACCTTTCGGCCTGTGCGCGGGCGAGTTCGTCGTCCCGGATGATTTTGATGATCCGCTCCCGGAAGAGATCATCGAGGAATTCGAACCGAAATAAAGGCCGGGCATAGTCTTATGGAAGACCGCACGGATTTCATAGTCGTGGGGAGCGGCATCGCAGGGTTGCGCGCCGCGGTCGCGCTCGCCGGGGTGGGCCGCGTCACCGTGCTCACGAAAGATGCAGCAGGGCAAAGCGTCAACCCTCATTTAGAATTGACTTCTACTTCAAACTGAGTGTCAATCGCAGGCAGGTAGAAGATAAAAGGCACGACGTTGGCCTGACCTGCCACGATGGTCGCTGGCTCGATTATCACAGGGTAGGTCCGATTCGGAGCTGATGCCGTGCGGCCGTCTACCATCAATGGGCGGTCTACCCCTGCTGTCACTCCCGATAACAGAAATGCTCCCGCTGCATCCGTTGTCGCAGTCTTTCCGTCGAGCGAAACCGTCGCTCCCATTATCGGCTCGTCCTCTGTCGAAAGGACTCTCCCCGATAGCGTAGTCTGTCCTGCCGCTATCACATTCAGCGTCGCCGTCGTGCTGCGTTCTACCTCGCTCCCTTCTATCAGGGCTGCTCCCCTTATCGTGAACGAGTAACTCCCTGCCGTTATTGACGATTCGGCGAGGCTCAATGTCAACGTCGAGCTTGCTCCCGATGTGATCTGCTCAGGCTCGAACGTCGCGCTCACTCCCGCAGGCAATCCCGTAGCGGTTAGAGTTATACTCTGCGCGGCATGGAATGAGAATTTCGTCTAAAGTTCAGAGTACAGCCTTTAGGCTGCTGCACGCTAAAGCGT
>JAKEHD010000153.1 GCA_022615215.1 Blastocatellia bacterium | reverse complement strand
TAAAAGCGGGCGCGCTGCTTCACGACATAGGCAAGATCGCCGTGCCGGATTACATACTCAACAAGCCGGGCAGACTCACAGCCGCCGAATTCGAAAAGATGAAGTATCACACGATAGCCGGAGCGCAGATACTCAGCCGCGTGGAGTTTCCTTATCCGGTCGTGCCCGTCGTGCGCCACCATCACGAACGCTGGGACGGCGGAGGGTATCCCGACGGGTTGAAAGGCGAAGAGATTCCCCTGACGGCGCGCATACTATCGGTCGTCGATTGCTTCGACGCCGTGCGCGAAGACCGCCAGTATCGCTGTAAGATGTCGCGCGAAGAGGCGATAGGCCTCATCCTGCGGGGAAGCGGCACGCAATACGACCCGCGGGTCGTGGGAACGTTCATAGCACATTTGCCGGAATTCGAAGAAGCCATCCGGGCGCATCGCGGCGCTCCTATTCCGACCTTCGGCATAGAGCCTGCCGAACAACTCTCCGAAGCGGCCCGTCGCGTTCCTCCCGCAACGGGGCTGGCCGAAGACAGCGTCTCCGATCAACCGATCGAAGAGACCCTCGTTCGGGATGAGACGCGCTCGCTCGTGCGTCTGGCCCGCTCTCTGCTTGCCGCCGGCAGTCAGTCCGCCCTTCTTTCCGCCTTCACGGACAAACTGCATTCGATGGTTCCATTCGATCTATGCGGGATCACGCTCGTCGTGCCGGGAACAGGCAACACGGTCGTGGCACACGCGGCGGGCCGCTACGCCGAATTATTCAAAGGTCGTCATATAGGGCTGGGCCAGGGCGTGACGGGCTGGGCTATAGCCAATCACAAGGTGTTCTGCAATGTCGATCCCAGGCTCGACCTTCCGCTCCCAATAGCAGGGCTGCTCAGTGACTGTCGCACGATGGCCGTATTTCCCATAATCGAAGACGGACTGGTTTACGGGGCCGTTTCTCTCTATTCGTCCGCGCTCGCCGAGTATACGGACGAGCATCAGAGAGCTTTGGGAGAGGCTGTGGCGATGATTGCGTCGGCGCTAAGGGCGCTCTCGCCCCTGACAAGGCCCGAATTTGAAAGCAGGCAGGCAGACGACGACAGAAGGCCGGAAACGGTTATGATAGCGTGACATCACTCATGGCAGAAGCCGCGCTTCGCGTTGCGGGCGAATTCCACAAGGTGGTCGACGAGCGGATCATCGAGTTCTGTGAGGCGAGCGAGCGCGGCTTCGAGCGAAAGCCCCGAACGCAAAAGTATTCTATATGCCTGTTTCAGTCTTTGAATCTCGCTCGATTTGAAGCCCGCGCGTCGCAGCCCCACAAGGTTCAGTCCCCGCGCGCGTCCGGGGTTGCCGTCCGTTATAACGAATGGCAGACAATCCTGCACTATCTTCGAGTTGCCGCCTATCATGGCGAGACGCCCTATGCGGCAGAACTGATGCACGACCACGCCGCCCGATATGAAAGCCTGGTCTTCGATTGCGACCGCGCCCGCAAGGGCCACATTGTTTGCGATTATCACGCGGTCGCCGACCTCGCAATTGTGCGCGACATGCGCGTAAGCCATGATGAAGCAATCCGAGCCTACGCGCGTCACAGACCCGGCCTCGGTTCCGCGATGCATGGTCACGCATTCGCGTATGCGATTTCGCGCGCCTATTCGAAGGTAGCTTTCGCAATCGCTGTAGCCCACGTCCTGCGGTTCGCCGCCGAGCACGGCCCCTTCGTGAACGACGTTGTGCGGTCCCAGTGCAGTGAATCGCTTGATGACCGCATGAGCGCGAACTTCAGTGCCATCGCCTATATCGGTGTCCGGCTCGATCAATGCATAAGGGCCTATATGGACAGCGGAACCGAGCCGCGCGCCGCTGCTTACTATCGAGGTCGGATGTATGGTCATAAAAGGTCAGAATCTCTGTAGAAGGCATAAAGCCTTCCACTGTCACAGACCCAAGAGTATTTCAGTAGCGGGAAAAAAAATCAACGCGCTCCGAAGCGGGACCACCCTTTGTCCGTGGTCCGGCAGCGGAGCGCGTCTCAAAATAGTATTGCCCTTTTTTTTCGGTTGGCTTATCTTTGGAACAACCGCGGGCGAGGAGTATTTTTCAGATTGGTTTTGCCCCTATCTCAACGGCCGAGACCCCACAGCGGAACGCATAAGTTAGAGACACGGAGACACGGGGACACGGGGACATGAGAGCCACTCTTTCGCTGCGTCGCCGCGTCGCCCACTCGCCGCGTCTCGGAACCGCGTCCCCCGGTCCCCGCGTCGGCGAATGGCGTTCTACAGGCGGACGGCTGAACTTCGCTTGATATTTGATCCTATTTTTATGCAGGAGATCAGGAATGAGTTTCTTGGATTTACCGCCTATTTTAGACAAGATGCTTGCGGTGGCCGATAACATTTCGGACCTGAACTTTTCCGTAGGGCGTCCGCCCCAGGTCGAAATCAACGGCAAGCTGACGCCCGTCGAAATCAAGGGCTTGCGCTCGCTTACGCCCTACCAGACCGAGATCATCGCCATGTCGCTTATGGAAGGCAACATCGACGCGGCGCGCAAATTCGTTCAAACCGGCTCGGCCGATATAAGTTACGCCATACCGAGCAGGGTGCGCTTCCGCGTCAACCTATTCAAACAACGCGGTACCATATCGGTCGTCATGAGGGTCATTCCCACCAACGTTCCCACGATCGAAAGCCTTGAGCTTCCGCCGCAGCTTGGCGAAATATCGCATCTCAAAAACGGTATAGTGCTGCTCACAGGGCCTACAGGGTCGGGCAAGTCTTCGACACTGGCTGCCATAATAGATAAGATCAACTCCGAGTACAGCTACCATATAGTGACTATCGAAGACCCTATAGAGTTCCTCCACACGCATAAAAAATCGACTATCAACCAGCGCGAGCTTGGGACCGACACGCCCGCCTTCGCGCTCGGTCTTCGCGCGGCGCTCCGCCAGGCGCCCAAGGTGATACTCGTAGGCGAGATGCGCGATATGGAGACCACCGAAATCGCCCTCGAAGCGTCTGAGACCGGACACCTGGTGCTTTCTACGCTCCACACCACAGACGCATCGAAGACCGTCAACCGGATAATCGGCATCTATCCGAAATCCGAAGAGCACATAATCCGCACGCGACTGTCGCAGGCGTTTCGCTACATCATTTCGCAGCGATTGATTCCGCGCGCAGACGGCACGGGGCGCATCGGCGCCGTAGAGGTGTGCAAAGCGACGCCTCGCACGCGCGAATACATAGAGCACGGCGAGACCGAGGGAAAGACTCTGCTCGAAGCCATGAACGACGGCGAACTCGAAGGCATGCAACACTTCGATCAGGTCATAGAGCGAATGATCCGCAACGGGATCATCACACAGGAAGACGGACTCGCCTTCGCCACGAACGCATCGAACCTTATGCTGAGGCTGTCGGGACTCGGCACCTCGGACGATATGTTGAGCCGCCGCGAAGAACATACATACAGTCCGGGCCGCTCGCCCGAACGATTCAACCGGCCGCGCGCGGCGGAAATGATAGAGAGATAGAGATCAGCTATCAGCTATCAGCTATCAGCTACAGACGACGGAGCGGAACTTCAGTACCCCGAC
>JAKEHD010000778.1 GCA_022615215.1 Blastocatellia bacterium | reverse complement strand
TCGGCTTGGGGATCGGGACGACGTAGGCGCTCGGGCGCCGGCCCGCGACCTCGACCCCGGTCGGGGTCCCCTCCTCGTCCAGCTGCCAGTGCCGCGCCGGGACCAGAAAAGGGGAGTTGAGGATGGGGTTGTCGACCTGGGCCACGCCACATTTCCGAAACGAAGACCGGCCTCAGGTTAACCGATTCTCAAATCCTCGCAACGGTTGTGAGAGCAGTTTCGGCGATAATGCCCCCAGGGGCCCATCGACCCCACCCGAGACCGATTACCGGTAGGAGATTGAACCGATCCCAGGTCCTATCCCAGAGGAGGAGGAAGCTCGACCATGAGCAGTGATATGCGCTGGCAATCTCCAACGCCGTGTCGGGAGCCACCCCGGCCCGGACCATCGCATGCCGATCTGCTGCGAGGTGATGCGCGCCGCCATGCGGCCCGGCGACGAGATCCTCGAAGCGCCACCCAAGGGCCAAGGGGCATCGCTCCAGGTGCTCTATCGCCTGTCCGAGCGATAACCGTATATTCAAATGCGTGCTATTCTTTCGTGCAAATTGATGGTGTTTGTCTCGAATCACGATCCGGGGGATAGCGCCGCGCCATGTATCGGTTTCTGGACGAAGAATTCTGGCGTGACGAGTTTGTCGTTCGCGAGGATCAAGTCACAGGAATAGAACATTACTTGATACGTGTGGAGCACCCAGTGCCTGAAAAGGAACTGGCAGAAATCTTAGTAAGATACACATTGGAAATTGAAGAAGACTTTGCATTTGCCAGGGTTTATTCTCCGGAGCAGGTTTATGGCAAGGGTGAAAAACTTGCGTTTATTCGCCCGGAGGGGATTCTTTATGGAGAAATACTGAACGTCCGAAAGGGCTCCCACGCAGAATGGGGGCATTACGACAAAATCGATGTCTGTTTCGAAGGCGAGGACAGCTGGCATCCTTATGTAAGTAATTGCCCGGCGCTTCCGCTGAGATTTGTCGGCACTGGCAGCACAGTGAACGACCGGAAAACCCGCAGCGACCCCATCACGCCCGGCCAATTGGTCATGCAATATCAGGAGCCGATCTTCCGGCAGTTACGGCACTCACTGGCCAGCGATGACCGATTCGTCTGTTACGAAGGGACATGGTTTCTGAGCGCGATGCTTGTGCCAGTGAATCTCGAACATGTCGAAGAGTGCTTGAGACTGGCACGGGAGCCGCTTCCAGCAAACGTGATTCTTGATAAGGTGCTTCCCGGCGGCGCAAAAAATATGAAACAGGAGGCCCGTGAATTCAGTCTAGCCTTCACTTTGGAGGCGGACAAAAAGCATCGGTTTAAGAGACTCGACCACAACGGCAAAACGCTCTGGGCACTTCATATTCCAGCCCCGCCAAAGGAAAGCCGGTTCACTGTTACCACAGCCGCGCTACGAGAAGGATATATCCACGTCCAGCCCGGCCTTGAGCAGATATTGAACTTCTATCAACTGGGGCCTGATCTCAATTTCACGGTTTATGGCGGTTACAAGATCAGCGGCGAGCTGGACCCATCCACGAACAGGATTTACGGCACAGATATCGCGCAGTGGTATGCGGAAAACCAGGTTCGCGTGGGAGAAGTCGTGCACGTAATGGCGCCGAACGACGCAGAAGGGCATCTGCGGCTCTATTCAACCGATGAGAGGAATGAAATAGAAGAACCATCTGAAAAAGCCGAAAAAAGCAAGACGCAAGTTTTCTTGCGAAACCGGATATTCAAGGCTTTTCTGAAGACTCAGAGTTTCCTGCATTACCGGGAGATAGCTTCAATGCTCAGCTCTGATCTGGGCAAGGACATCACGCCGGGAAGCGTGGAAGCCGCATTAAGTCAGGCTCAGCACCTCTTCGCCAAGTTAGGCCCCTCGCGCGGCCTTTGGGGGCTGCGGGAGTGGTTGACGGAAAACTACGATGTAAAAATTGACCTAACAGCACTCCTTCTTGATATCGGCGAGTTGCAGCTAGTTCACAAGGTGCTGCGCGAGCATGCGCACCCGATGTCGGCCAAAGACATCGCTCAAGCGATGGCGGGCGCATATGGTATTGGCCCGAACGTTCTGCTACAGGCGAATTTCATCGATCCGCAGGACCCGCGCTTGACTCGTCTTGGTAATGGTCTTTGGGCGCTCACCGAATGGCGAGAACGGTGGGAGAAGGAAGCCAGAAAGATAAATGAAGAACTGGATCATGTTGAACATTTGATCAAACTTCGAAATGAAGAGCAATTCAGCCTATCGAAAGTTGAACTCCTGATAGATACTGCAAATGCAGACCTGGAACAAATCGTTCGGACACATGATCTGCTGGAAGAAAATCATAATACCCACTTTCAAAAGTTGAAAAGTTTACAGCGTCATTTGGAAAAACTCGGCGAACTAACCGAAGAGACAGAGCGGCAAGGGGTGGCATGGGACCTCGAGCTAAACCGGTGTGTGAAGCGAAGACGCTCGTATATGGTCACGAGTCTTCTGGGCGAAGGTGCCGGCATGGCTTTGCTTTTGACTTACAGCATGACCCTGGGGTCATTGGTTTGTGCCATATCAGCGTTTCCCCTCTTTGTCGCCTTGAGGAATCATTTAAAGCAAAAATCCATACTTTCTCAAAAATCTTGCTTGACCAGCAGGAGGCATGAAGCGAAAGACATAAAAAGGGATGTGCAGCCCAGCCTGCGCGCTATCCAGATCACCATCGAGAAGACGATCCAGGATTGCAGGGCATGTGAGCTCGAGAAGACGGCTCAGCTTGAGCGGGTGCAGCGTCTGGAAATGCAAAGGCGGGAGATCCAAAACAAGATCTCCGACCTGACCAGGCAGATCGCAGCCTGCGATGAGTCAACTCTGCGCAACAGGATAGTGGAACTGGCTGAATTGCTAAGGGAAACACCTGAAGGATGAAGAGGTTCGCGATGACCGGCAGCAATAGTTCCGACGAAATTGACCTGAACACAGGTCAGATCATATCCGAGGCCGATTCAGGGCAAGTACACGGAAAGATCTCCGTTCCCGCCACGAAGTTCAAACGCGAGTATCTGGAAGTCCCGGTCTCTTTTCTTGAATTAGTCGGTGCTGCCCAGGAAAAGGAACCGCTATTTTTCACAGATACAAGCGGACACACATTTGTAGTGGACTACTGGCCGCGCCGTAGATTGCTTGGTGGTTTGGGTGAGTGGTATCGGCTTAATGATGTTACACCCGAAGATAATATCTCGATCGGTTGTGAGAACAGGGACGACAAACGATTCAAAATCCTAATTGAAGGGCGTGAAAATAACGGGGAAACCGAAGGTCTATATCTGGGAAAAGAGTACTACATGCTTGGCGGTTTGAAGAAAGAGCTCAAGAGCAAATTTATTATTCCAGAATCGGATTTGCTGACTCATGTGTTCGTTTGCGGCGTCACCGGTTCCGGCAAGACTGTATTCGGCAAGGCCCTGATTGAAGAGGCCGCTCTGCGCGGTATTCCCGCCGTTGTGATCGATTTGAAAGGAGATTTAAGCTCATTCGCCATCAAATTTGATAGCGTTTCTCCCGAAGAATTCGCGCCATGGATGGAAGGAAAATCAAAGAACGAGAAGTACCATATGGCAGAAATTGAGGCGAAGAAACATCGCGAGAAACTAGCCGAGTTCGGGATTGAGTACAAAACAATAAAGGCGTTTTCGGATACGGTTCAGATCAGGCTATTCACACCGCGATCGAGCAAGGGTATCTCTCTCGCCTTTTCATCTCCGCTGGCCGCACCCAACGATGCGCTTGACCTCTACAGTAGGGACCGGGAAGAATTTAACAATTTAGCGGCCTCGCTTACAAACGCCTTCGTTGATCGTCTGTATCCAGGTGTAAAAAGGGTCAAAATAGAGAATGAGAGAAATTATTTGTATGAGATTGTTCACCACTGCTGGCTTCACAATATCGATCTCAGCGGGATGGACGGGCTTTTCCAATTGCTGAAATTATGCGACAATCCGCCATTCACAGAGATTGGCGGGCTTCCTGTCGATCAATACATCACTGCCGAGAACCGAAAGAGCCGGTTGCTTAACAAAATAAACACGATGCTTTCAGGGCCGGAGGCCATGTGGTTCGAAGGGAATCCGCTGAGCGTTGAGGGACAGTTCCTCAATGCGAAGGAAGGGACGACGCCAATTAACATCGTGAACCTGACCGAAATCGATTCCTTTGAAGACCGCAGTTTTGTCGTGGCGCAGATTGGATATGAAATTTACAAATGGATGAAGAAACAGCCCGGTACAAGCCGGCCACGATTGCTTTTCTTCATCGACGAAATCGGCGGTGGCGGCGGAAAGCAGGCCTTCTTTCCCAGCTTTCCCTATGAATGCGCGGCCAAATGGGCATTGAACTATCTCTTACGTCAGGGAAGAGCCTATGGCGTCTGCTGCAGTTTCGCGACACAGAATCCGGGTGACATCGATTACAGAGCATTGAGCAATTGCGGCACCTGGATCGCCGGGAAGCTGGCGACAGATAGGGATCGCAAGAAGGTACTGGAAGGAATGGAGATATGGGGTAGTGAGCTCGAGCGCGTAAAACGCAATTTGGCGAACGCCGACATTGGTGATTTCGTTGTGAAAGACGTCAGGGGTCAAGTCCATTACGTCAAAGAGCGCTGGTTGATGACATACCACAGGGTCTTGACGATGCAGGAGGTCCAGAGGATCACCCAAGGCAAGACCTCTCCGAAACCACCAGAAACAAGTCCTCCCAATGGCGGCGACGACCCAGGCAAAGATGCTGGCCCGGGTCCGAAGCCCGGAAGCCGCTCTATCACGGACCTGATCGCAGGTGGCGAGAATGAAAGTGTCGAGTTCAAGCAATCGGCCCGGTGGAACCTTAAGAAGGAAGCAAGAGACGAGAACCTGGAACTCGCCATCGTGAGGACCGTGGCCGGCTTCATGAATTCAGGTGGTGGAACGCTACTGATTGGAGTGGACGACAGAGGACAGATTGTCGGCTTGGACTATGATTTCAGGCTATTTACTAAGGCTGATCGAACTCGGGACAAGTATGGTCTCTGGATGATGACTTTGCTCAAAAATTGCATTGGCAAGGCTCAGACATCCGCGAATGTCAAAATCCTGTTCGAGGCTGTGGACGGCAAAGACATCTGCCGAATCGATACACCGCCAGCGAACAGAGCAGTCTACGTCAACACGCCAGGGACCCCTGAAGACGCCGACTTTTATGTTCGAATGGGTGCTTCAACGCAAAAATTGATTGGGCGAGAGTTGGAAGATTACCTGAGAAGCCACTGGGGGTAACTTCGCTCAAATTCTCATTGTGTTGCGCTGTCTCGCTTGCGGTGCGTGGCTTTCTAATCGGAATGCGGGGGCATTCCCGGGGGCTGTCCCAGACGGACGGGTCAATTATTTGTCCTGCCTTCAGAGCGGCGATGTTCCTCTCTCTGTTGAAATTCGCGGGGTAGGCATCGCTGGTAGGTGAGGCTTGGCGGCCTTCATGAAGGTCCCAATGGCCCTGTCGACCCGACTCTTCCGCAAATGGTCCTCAAGAGCGGTCCGCAGGACGGACAGCTGGCAATTGGACTTGAGGCGCCAAGAAGTCCTCTCAGCCTCCAGCGCGTCGGTAGCAGTCCATCAGAGCGCCATCTCAACTTTTCGCCACGTTTGACGGCTTCCTCATGGCCCTTCGGCCCGGGCGGAAGGGAGGAGACCCACAGGAGACCGGCTGATCCGGAGCGCCGCCGGCCAACACTCCCCTGGCGTCATGTCGCATTCATGTCGCACGGAGTCGCCGCGAGAATTTCGGAAAGCTTGAAAATCAATGGGATGAACATGCAACAAAATGCAACATGATCGGCAAGGAAAAGGCCTCCGGAGAGGCCATAAGTCTTTGATTTAATTTGGTAGCGGGGGAGGGATTCGAACCCCCGACACGCGGATTATGATTCCGCTGCTCTAACCAGCTGAGCTACCCCGCCATGGGATCCTGAGGCCCGCGAGACTTAGGGCCTATCCCCCTG
>JAKEHD010000777.1 GCA_022615215.1 Blastocatellia bacterium | reverse complement strand
GCCAGTTTTGCAGGTCTCATCTATTATCAATTAGTCCTCTTCCAAATAGCACAAGTCGTCATAAAGGTAATCCCGGAGGAATTATTATGGCACAGGCGACGACTCAGGCGATAAAAACCGAATATCCATATTTCACCGAAGAGCACGATATGCTGCGCGAGACGGTAAAGCTATTTTCTCAGACCGAAATAGCCCCTCACACAGAAGAGTGGGACGAAGCGGGCATCTTCCCGAAAGAGCTTTTCAAGAAAGCAGGCGACCTCGGACTCTTCGGCATAAGGCTCGACCCCCGTTATGGAGGCAGCGGCCTCGACTGGTGGGCGACGGCCGCTTATCTCGAAGGTCTCTCTTACTCGAACAACGGTGGAGTGGCGATGGCCTTGATGGTTCAATCCGACATCACATTGCCTGTGCTTGATGAGCTTGGGACAGACGAGCAAAAAGAGGAGTTCCTACGTCCCGCGATAGCCGGAGACCGTATGGCCGCGCTCGGCATAAGCGAACCCGGCGGCGGGTCGGACGTGGCCGCTATACGGACGCGCGCCGAACGCCAGGGGGATGAGTTCGTCATATCGGGCCAGAAGCTATGGATCACAAACGGCACGAGGGCTGATTTCATAATACTCGCCGTGCGCACATCGGAAGAGCGTCACAAGGGCATCTCTATGGTTTTGTTCCCGACCGATGTGAAAGGGTTTTCGGTCGGCAAGAAACTGAAGAAGGTCGGCAACCTGTCGTCAGACACGGCCGAACTCTTTTTCGACAACTGCCGGATACCCGCGCGCTACCTGCTTGGAGAAGAGGGCAAGGGCTTTTACTACACTATGTACAACTTTCAGGGCGAACGCCTGGCCGCTGCCATTGCCAACGTCGCCACGATGGAGAGAGCTATGGAGTACGCCATAGCATACGGCAAGGAGCGCAAGGCATTCGGCCAGCCCATAGGCGAATTCCAGGTATGGCGTCACCGCTTTGCGGAGCACCTGACCGGCATCGAAGCTGCGAAGTGGCTGACCTATCGCGCGGTAGACCTCATGAATCACGGCCACAAACCCACGCGCGAGATAACGATGGCGAAGCTATTTACAAGCGATCTGTCTCAAAGGCTCCTATACGATTGCATGCAGATATTCGGCGGCTTCGGTTACACGACCGAATACCCGATCAGTCGAATGTGGCGAGACGCACGTTTGCACACGATAGGGGCGGGCGCTTCGGAGATAATGAAAGAGATACTCGTAAAGACCGAAAAGCTATAGGGCTGATATTCAGAAGCTGCGCTTGACTCTATAAATCAGCCGCGCATCATAGAGGCAGTCGGATATCTTTATTTGGAGATGAGGGCACGGCGCATCTTTTCCAGCATAGCGTGACTATAAGGATTTTTTCTGTCATCAGCGACCATTGTTTGGAGCAAATTGAAAGCATCTATACTGCGCGCGGGGTAAAATGGGAATTTTTCCTGGGAGCGCAGGCATCCTGGCGGCTTTCGCTCGCGCATTCAGGAGATTGAGGGAAACTGTCAATTCATCCCGCGCGCAGTATAACCTCGCACGCTCCTGAAAGAGATTTTCTGCTATCTGTCTCAACTCATATCGCTCAATCGTGTCCAGGTCGCTTTCAGTATTCAGCGGCAAAGTGCGCAAGGAATGTTTGGGGTCTATCAAAGTAACGCGGGGAACACACCACTGCATGGTCTCTCTCAGGAGCTGTTTGAAAGCTTCTATATCTATCGACTCCATTTACCACATCCTTCAACGAACCTCTGTGACTCTTCCTGTCACAGCGAATCGCCGCGTGACCACTCCGGTCGTTTTAGCGTCGGCGCGGCCCGCCAGTCCAGGCTGTTTGCCTCCGATGCTGACCAGAAACTCGCCGGGTTCGATCACGCGCTTGCCTTTATTATCAATCACCGACATCTGTGTCGGAGAGAGTGTGAATGAGACGCTCTGCTTTTCACCGGGCTTCAGAAAGATTCGCCTGACACCTGCAAGAGACCTGATTGGCACGGGGACCGAAGCGCTCACATCGGTCACGTACAACTGAATGACCTCATCCCCTGCGCGGTCGCCCGTGTTCTGCACGTCCGCGTTGATGCGCAGGCTCTCGCCCGCTTTGATTCTGCTCGCGCTCAAGTTCAGGTTGTCATACTTGAATTTCGTGTAGCTCAACCCGAAGCCGAACGGATAGAGCGGCTCGCCTTTGAAATAACGATACGTGCGCCCCTGCATTCTGTAATCTTCAAACGGCGGCAATTGTGAGACCGACTTATAAAAAGTGACGGGAAGCCTGCCGCCGGGGTTGTAATCGCCGAAGAGCACGTCGGCAAGAGCGGTGCCGCCCTCCTCGCCCGGATACCATGCCTCAAGGATGGCAGGTACATTCTCGTCCGCCCAGTTGACGGCCAGCGCGCTTCCGCTCATCAGCGCCACCACGACAGGTTTGCCCGTAGCGTGTACGGCTTTGAGCAAATCTTCCTGCGCCTTCGGCAGATTGATATGGGTTCTGTCTCCGCCGCGAAAGCCCTCGACATTGACGCTCATCTCCTCGCCTTCGAGCGCGGGTGAAATCCCCAAAACCATGATGACGGCATCCGATTGCCGGGCCGCATTCACAGCCTCGTCGAGAATCCTTTCGGTGAAACGTGGAAACGACCAGAAGAACTTCGCTATCGCATTGCGAACGTTTTCATAATACTCTATGCGCACATCATAAGCGCGGCCCGCTTCGAGATTCACCTCTTTCATCACGGTCCTGATCCGGCTCAACTGGTCATTGGCCCACGCATCGACCAGTAACTCGCCGTCCAGATACACTCGCACGCCGTCATCGGCCATCGCTCCGAGTTGATAAGCGCCCGATTCGGGCGGGATGAATTTGCCCGTCCACCGAGCCGAAAATCCGTCTTCATTCACTTCGGGCGCGGGCCTTCCGCGACTCCAATCGAAATTGACCTGCTCATCGACACGGACCACGACAGGGTCACCCTTCAACTCCTTGTTGTTGAAATACTCGGCCTTGGATCCGCCGGGAGAGGCAGCCGTCGGCACGGGCGCGCCGACTTCGCCCGTCAGCGTGGCTCCAAGCGTGTATAAAACTTTAGTAGCGGGCGACACTTTGCTTCTGATGCCCGCGAGCGGCGTCACAGATTTCGTCGGCTGACCGTTATAGTTTCCGAGCAGCACTTCGGGCGCGTCCGCGTTCGGACCAATGACGGCGATGGTCTTGAGGTCTTTCCTGAGCGGCAGCGTGTCGTTGTCATTCTTCAAGAGCACGATGGATTCGCGCGCCGCCCTGAGAGCCATCTCGCGGTGCGCGGGCGCGTTGTTCACTGAGATAGGGATGCGTGCGTAAGGAATCATCTCCGGCGGGTCGAACATTCCGAGCCGGAACCTTGCAGTCATCAGCCGTTTCAGCGATACATCGATTTCGGCTTCGCTTATCAATCCGTCTTTGACCGCCTGAATGAGCGATGCGTACTCTCCGCCGCAACTCAAATCCGTGCCCGCTTTGACTGATATGGCGGACGCTTCGGCCTGCGTCTTTACGAAGTGATGATATTTATAAATGTCATCAATCGCGCCGCAGTCCGAAACGATGTGTCCGTCAAATCCCCATTCTTTGCGCAAAATATCGGTCAGCCTTTTATGTGCGCAACAAGGCTCGCCGTTCGTTCTGTTGTAAGCGCACATCACGGCGGCCGCCTTTCCCTCAACGACCGTAGCGCGGAATGCGGGAAGATATGTCTCCTGCAAATCTCTCTCGTCGGAGATGGCATCGAAGCTGTGTCGCTCAGGCTCAGGCCCGCTGTGTACGGCATAGTGCTTGGGCGTGGAGACGACCTTCAGGTAACGCGGGTCATCGCCCTGCAAGCCCTTGACGAAGGCGACTCCCAATCTCGAAGTCAGATAAGGGTCTTCGCCATAAGTCTCCTGTCCACGCCCCCATCGCGGATCGCGGAATATATTAATGTTGGGACTCCAGAACGTAAGGCCCTTGTAACGCTCGCGCTCATCCCTGCGCGCGAAGTCATGATGCTTTGCGCGCGCTTCGGTCGAGGCCACGTCAGCGACCTTGTGTAGAAGTTCTTCGTTCCATGTGGCGGCAAGACCTATGGCTTGCGGGAAGACCGTCGCGTAGCCTGCGCGCGCCACTCCGTGCAGGGCTTCGTTCCACCAGTCGTAAGCCGGAATTCCGAGCCGTTCGATGGGCGCTGCGGCATTCA
This sequence comes from Blastocatellia bacterium, assembly GCA_022615215.1. GTDB lineage: Bacteria > Acidobacteriota > Blastocatellia > UBA7656 > UBA7656 > JAKEHD01. The sequence continues at coordinate 3,557 of JAKEHD010000777.1, read as the reverse complement.
TCATCTGCGAGACTTTTTCTTCCAGGGTCATGCGCGAGACCAGATCATCAACGCGCTTTTCGATAGGAAGCGATGGGTTTTTATAAGGCGGCAGGGATGATTGTCCGCTCGCGAGCGGCAAGCCGAGCGATAAGCTTATGAGAAGCAGGCCGAAAATCACGGCCCAGCGATTGTTTTTCATATCTCTTCCTCTATGGTTGAGCGAGGCTTTTTCTCTCCTCTGCTCTCGCCGCAGCAGGGCTGACCTGCGCAAGGAAATTGCCGGAGAACACGCGCCGCACATCGCGCTCGATCTCCCGTCGTGTCACTGCGCGCCCGCTTTCGAGGAGTCGCTCGTAAGCCTCGCAGAGCGATTCGGCGATGACGCGGCGCGAATGCTGCCACTTGTATATCAACTGTTCGAGTATGCAGGCATCCGAGTGCTGCGGAATGAAGCTCGTGCCAAGCAGTTCGATGCGCTCGCGCGTGATTTCCGATATGATCGAAGGGTTGTTCAGGAACCACCAGCAACCGAACGGCTGCAGGTTGCCGAACTTCCGCGCGGCGACGCACAACTCATGCTGGTTTTCGCGCGATAAGAAAGTAGCCATGAATCGCACGTCAGGATTATCAGCGCAAAGGCGCTCGACCGCGCCGACGCTGGCCCGGCCTACTCCGTCGCCCGCGCCTCTGAGCGCGGGATTCACCCCTCTGCGAACTCCTATCATCATGGTGAAAGGAAGCGAGTGTTCGCGCGCAGTGGGCAGCACTAATTCGCGGATTACACGGTCTCGCGCGTCGCTGTCGGGGAATTTGAAATCGTCGGGGAGCGACACTGCCATGTAAAGAGGTTTCATGCGGGCGATCCATTTGTCCAGAAAGCGCCGCGCTTCGCTCATCGCCTCATCGCTCAAACTCGCATCAACGCGATAGCCCAGCGACGAGAGCTTTGCCGACGTATTCTGCCAATCGTTCAGCAGAGGATCTATTCGGAGCGCCGCATGAAATCGTTTGTCTATCCCTGCGCCGCTCTCCCATACTTTTGCCTCTCGCGCATCGAAAGGATCGTTCGTCATAACGACGCCGCTCACGCGCGCAAGGTCGAACACACGGTCGAGGCGCTCGGAAAAGTTTTGCGAGCGAAAGAAATCGCGCGCTTCCGCCAGATCCGACGCAGCGGTGTCGAGGCCGAATGCGTTGAGGACGGTGACGACTCCGCGCGCCGCCTCCGATAGAGGAGTGTTTTCGACGAACAGAGTTCTCCATATAAGATCGGCCTGCTCGGTCTTGCTCTTATGCCAGAAGCGTTCGGGGGCGATGTCGGTCGAGCGGAACAACTCGGCGATCAGGTAGTGATATGTAAGCAGTTCATCTATGCCTGAGAGTATCATATCGCCGAATTCGGGCGCGAACAGGTGCGTGTGAACATCTATGACCGCAGTTCGATTGACGACCTCTTCCACCTGCCGTCGGAGCTCCGGCCCGTCCGACAGTCGGGCGTCTTGCGCGCTAAGGTTTTCGATTATGCTATCTGTCATTCCTTCTCCTCGGGAAATGTCCGAGCGTGCTGCCACACGACCGAGGGCTGCCGGTCGCACGATTAGCGAAGCGGGCGACAATCTGGCAGATTGTCGGACATGCGGCGCAGCCGTTTTCATAGTTTCAGGGCGACGCATAACGTAATGAATGACTCCTCTCCTTCAAGCGAATCAAAAGAGGATGTTGGTGGGCCGCTGCGCGTCCGCAGGGTCGGCCCAGCGATTATTGGGAATGGTCGGCGTCCATCCCGGCCTGAGCGGATCTTGATCGTAAGGGTACGGACCAAGACGTTTGTAAAGCTCGCTGTAGCGTTCCAGTTTATCACGGTCCAGCCTGACGCCAAGCCCCGGACCTTCAGGCACCCGGATCGCGCCGCCTTCGTATTCGAATTTGCCGCCCTCGATTATATCGTCCGTCAGGTGATGATAATGCGCGTCAGCGGCAAACGTGAGGTTCGGTATGACCGCGCCCAGGTGCAGCATAGTGGCGAGTTGGATGCCGAGCTCGCCCGATGAATGAACGGCCACTCCGAGTTGGAATGTCTCGCATACGCCCGCCGCCTTGACGCACTGACGTATCCCGCCCCAGAAGGTCGTGTCGAGCAGAATCACGTCTACGGCTGCGAGGAGCGCATTGGCCGCGAGTTGCTCGAAGTTGACGACTATCGTGTTTGTCGCAAGCGGCATTCTCACCTTTTCGCGCACGCGGCGCATCCCTGACATTCCGAACACGGGGTCTTCGAGATAGTCGTTGCGAATGGCTTCTATCTGCTGACCGAACCAGATAGCCGTCTCTGTAGACCAGACGCCGTTCGGGTCGAAGCGGAAACGGTCTCCATTGAGCGCAAGCGCCGCAGCGCGATAGCACTCCAATTCATACTCAGGCGGAAAGACCCCGCCTTTCAACTTATGCGAAGTGAAGCCGTAACGCTCTTTCAATTCAAGCGCGTGCGCGACCAATTGCTCGACGGTTCGCACCTCGCCCGTGCCGTCTTCCGCGTTCGGATAACGGAAGAAGAGATAAGAGGCAAAGTGTACGCGGTCTCGAAGGCGGCCTCCGAGGATTTCGGAGACCGGAACATTCCATTTCTGACCGAGCAGGTCGAGGCAGGCGAATTCGAGCGCCGCAAGTATCTGTGTGCGGTTATTGTAGAGCGAGGCCGTAGGGTTTGCGATGAGGAACCGCATCTCTTCAAGGCGCGCGGGGTCTCGGCCCACGAGGTAAGTTTTCATCGCGCGGAAAATGGCTTCGGCCGATTCCCCGCCCCCTCCCATCTCGCCGAGACCTATCAAACCATCATCGGTCTCGACTTCGACGATGGTGCGCACGAAGCGCCCCCAATGACAGCCGTTCGCGTGCCTGAGCGGCGCTTCCAACGGCACAGTGACGGTCGTGGCTCTAATATCAGTGATCTTCATAATCGAGTTTGAAATCTCTGCCTGCGCCTCGATGCTCTTGCGCCTTCATCGAAGCATACCGAAGTCACGCATTATATCCGGTCTCGCCCCTTGCATGAAGCATCAGCGCGAGCAGGGTCAAAAAAGACTTCGATAAAGCAGGATTCATCTCGACTTTTGCGGTGACTCTAAGCAAGGGGAATTATCAGATTCCTATGATTCGTTGTTTTATTCGCCTATCTCGCATCGCCCCCACCGGTTTCAGATTCCTTGAGGTCGCGCACCAACCTGTCGAAAGCCTTACGATATGACTCATAATTTTTCCATTCCCGAAAATCTCCTATGTTGCGCGTGTTTTTAATAAGCGATGGCCAGCCGCTCTTTACGCTCATCACCGTATCATCTACCCGAATCGGGAAGAGCGTTATTCGCCCCTGGTTCCGCTCTTTTGCCAGTGCGGTCTCCACCTCCTGTTCCACCCATTGGCTCGCTATGGAGTCTTTAGATAGGATCAGCAATAGCTTATCGTAGAGCCTGATAGATTCATCAATGCCGCGCCGGATATTCTCTCCGATCTTCAGATCCACGGGCGCAAACCAGCTTCGGATTCCCTTGCTCTGTAGGTCTGAATGAAGCCGGTCG
>JAKEHD010000152.1 GCA_022615215.1 Blastocatellia bacterium | reverse complement strand
TTCGGAAAGGATGAAGGCGGAAGGATGAAGGATGAAAAAGAGGAGAATAACCTTCATCCCTCATCCTTCATCCCTCATCCTTCTAACGCCCCTGCTCCCCTGCATAAAAAGCAGAGGGCATCACGCATCAGAAATTGCTTGACGAAGGATCAAAACATGGCTGTTGCAGTCGAACAAACAGATAGAATCGAAACGGCGGGCGGGCACGGTGCGGTCTCTCCGCTCAGAAAGCCGCTCATAGAATCGCATAAAACCTACGGCGATGTGAGCGAAGACATAAGCCGCCTGGTAGAGCGCAAGCCGGGGCGCGGCTGGTGGATAGCGTTTTCGATTTCGTTCTCGCTTCTGCTTTTGGGAGTCGGGGCTACGGCTTACACGGTCGAAGTGGGGATAGGAACCTGGGGATTGAACAAGACCATCGGGTGGGCTTTCGACATAACGAACTTCGTCTTCTGGATAGGCATAGGACACGCGGGCACTTTCATATCGGCGATACTCTTTCTGTTCAATCAAAAGTGGCGCACATCGATCAACCGGTCGGCTGAAGCGATGACGCTTTTTGCCGTCATGTGCGCGGGCATCTTCCCGATAATTCACATGGGGCGGCCGTGGTTGTTTTACTGGATACTGCCCTATCCGAACGAGCGCGGCTCGCTCTGGGTCAACTTCCGTTCGCCGCTCTTGTGGGATTTCTTCGCCATATCGACTTACTTCATTATCTCGCTGGTCTTCTGGTATCTCGGACTCGTGCCCGACCTTGCGACCATCCGGGACCGCACGAAGTCACGATTGCGCCGCGCGGTCTTCACGCTTATGAGCCTGGGCTGGAACGGCTCGAATCGAACGTGGTCGCGCTATGAGACCGTCTACACAGTGCTTGCGGCGCTCGCTACTCCGCTGGTGCTTTCAGTCCATTCCATAGTGAGCTTCGATTTTGCGACCTCCATCATACCGGGATGGCATTCGACTATCTTCCCGCCATACTTCGTAGCGGGCGCGGTCTTCTCAGGGTTCGCGATGGTGATGACGCTGATGATACTCGTCAGAAAGGTGCTTCACCTCGAAGACTACATAACCATTCAGCACCTCAACAACATGTGTAAAGTCACGCTGCTGACCGGATCGATAGTCACCATCGCTTACATGACCGAAGTATACATAGGCGCTTACAGCGGAAATGAAAACGAGTTGTTCGTGATCATCAATCGCGTGCTCGGCCCTTACGCATGGGCTTACTGGACTATGGTCGTATGCAACACGATCGTGCCGCAGTTCTTCTGGTTCAAACGTATGCGGACTTCGATTCCGGCGATACTGGTGCTTTCGGTGCTGATCAATGTCGGGATGTGGTTCGAGCGGTTCGTCATCATAGTGACCTCGCTTCACAGAGATTTTCTCCCGTCGAGTTGGGCCATGTACGTGCCGACTCTGACCGAGGTATTGATACTGCTCGGCAGCTTCGGTCTGTTTTTCACGGCCTTCCTGCTTTTCGTCCGTCTATTTCCGGTGATCTCTATAAACGAGGTGAAAGGGGTGTTGCATTATGGGGAACGGTGAATTGAAAAACGTCCGTTACACAGCGGCCTATTTCAGGCGCGAAGAGGACTTGATAGCGGCTGCGCGAGAGGCGCGGGCAGCGGGGTTCGAGATACACGATGCGTTCACTCCATTTCCCGTGCATGGGCTGGACGAAGCGGTCGGCTTGAGACCTTCGCGCCTCACGTGGATCGCGCTCATAGCCGGGGCGATGGGGCTGGGCGCGGGCCTTGCGCTTCAGATATGGACATCGGTTTATGACTGGCCCTTGAACGTGGGCGGCAAGCCTTTCAACTCTTTTCCGCTCTTCATCCCCGTCGCTTTCGAATTGACCGTGTTGTTTTCGGGACTGATAGCGATATGCGTGCTGCTTGCGCGAAACCGGCTTTGGATATTCAGCAAGCGGCTCGTCTTCGACCGCGTGACGGACGACCGCTTCGTGCTAGTGCTCAAGGCGCGGGATGCATCATTCGACATCAACAAGGCGATGGTGATCTTCGACCGTGCCGGGGCGCTCCGTGTGATAGAGGGAGACCAATTCGTATGAAACACGCGCGCGAATGGTTTGTGATAGTTTTGCTGCCGCTTGTGGTGATAGGCGGGATGTACCTGTTGCGCCGCGACCCCGAATTGCGAAATCGGCAGTGGCCCACACAGATGGATGCGTCGCCGGCTTATCTGCCGCAGACTGCCAATCCCGTTCTTCCAAGTGGGGCGACCAATCAGATGCCTGTGGCGGGGACGATACCGAGAGGGTTTCAGCCTTTTCATTACGGTTCGGGAGAAGAAGAATCGCTTCGCGCGGGCCGAGAGTTGACGAATCCTTTTCCGGCCACGCCCGAAAATCTCAAACGGGGCGAGTTCATATATTCCAATTACTGTGCGGTGTGTCACGGCGCGACGGGAGCGGGCGACGGTCCAATAATTCCCAAGTACCCGAACCCGCCCTCTTACCTGACCGATAAATCGAGGGCGCTTGCGGACGGGACTATGTATCACGTCATCACTATGGGCCGAAAGGACATGCCGCAGCACGCGGCGCAACTCTCTGCGGAAGACCGTTGGAAGGTGATTCTTCACATTCGAAAGTTGCAAGGCGAGTAGAGAAGCGGGGGAGCAGGGGAGCAGGGGAGCGGGGGAGCGGGGGAGCAGGAGTTCAAAGTACAAGCTTTAGCTTGCCAGGGAGAGGCAACCTGAAGGTTGAACTCTGAACAGGGGAGCAGTCCCGGAGGGACGCGCATAGTGTAGCCCAGGGTGGAGCCGCGCAGAGCCGTGGAGTTCATCGACGGAACCGCGCGGTCGTACCGCCAACGAGTCGCGGCGGAACCCTGGGAATGGAGAGATCAGGTTATGGCGAACAAGGAATTGATTAAAGGGAGCGAGCATAAGTGGCTGATGGGAATGATTGCGGCGGGCGGCGTTGGCGCGGTCGCCGGTCTCCTTTTGGACCCTTCGAGTTTCTGGCCCGCTTACCTGGTGAACGCTTTCTATTTTTTGACCCTGGCGCTCGCGGCCGTTGTGTTCGTCAGCATTCAACATCTTTCAAACGCGGGATGGAGCGCAGTCATAAGGCGGGTTCCCGAAGCGATGACCGCCTATTTGCCTTTTGGGGCGATAGCGATGCTTGCGGTATTTTTCGGCCGTCATTCTTTATACGAATGGACGCACGGACTCGGAGTGTACGCGGGTTCGGCTTTGAAGGTGAAGGCCACGTTCTTGAGCGAGCCATTCTTCTTCGGGCGCATGGCGGTGATGCTTGCGGTGTGGTGCTTGCTTGCGTGGTTGCTGGTCCGCGAATCGCGCCGACAGGATGCGGATGGATCGCTCGATCATACAAGGCGGAGCCGAGCATATTCGGCGATCTTTCTCGCTGCGTTCGCGGTCACGTTTTCGCTCGCAAGCTTCGACTGGTTGATGTCGATTGAGCCTGAGTTCTACAGCACCATTTTCGCCTTCTACTGTTTTTCAGGTCTGTTTCTGAGCGGGGTCTCAGCGATCACCGTTCTCGTGGTGATGCTGCGCAGGCGCGGGCTGCTGCCGCAGGTACACGAAAGCCATCTCCACAACCTCGGCAAGCTTGTATTCGCATTTTCAACCTTCTGGGCTTATATATGGCTCTGCCAGTACCTGCTGATTTACTACGCGAACCTGCCCGAAGAGACCATCTATTATATTCGAAGGACGGCTTCGCCCGGATGGACCGCGCTCTTCATTCTGAACCTGTTTCTCAACTGGATAATACCTTTCATCGTCCTGCTGCCGCGCAAGGCGAAACAGAACGAGAGCATTCTTTTGTTCGTTTGCGGCGTGGTGCTCGCAGGCCACTGGATAGACATATACACAATGGTCGCGCCGGTCTTCAGCGGCACTCTCGCGTTCGGGCCGGTTGATCTGAGTGTGGCTTTGGGTTTTGCCGCTCTGTTTTTGATGGCCTTCAACCGGGGGCTTGCGAAGTCGGCGATCGTGCCTGCGCATGACCCTTACCTTACAGAGAGTCTCTCGCTCGCTCGCCCGCAGCCTGACGCGGGGATTGGATGGAGCAGGGATGCGGCGCGGGCGCTCGCGCTTTCGACGCTTGCGTTCGGTATAACATTCGCGGTGTGGGGGTTGATGGGCGGGCTGGCTCCTATGTTCCGCGATATGTATCATCTCTCGCCCGTTCAAACTTCCTTGCTCGTAGCGGTGCCTGTATTGCTTGGCTCAGTCGGGCGAATACCTATGGGCATATTCGGCGACCGGTTCGGCGGCCGAATAGTGATGGGGTTGCTTTTAATCTTCTGTCTCATCCCGGCGTTGGGAGTGAGTTTCGCCGGTTCGTATCAGGCGTTGATAGCGTGGGGCTTTCTGATAGGGTTTGCGGGAGCGAGTTTTTCTGTGGGCGTGGCCTTTGCGTCGAAGTGGTTTCCTGCAAATCAGCAAGGCACAGCACTTGGAATATACGGCATAGGCAACATAGGCCAATCGATAGCCGTCTTCGGCGCACCCGCGCTTGTTGCGGCTACGGGAGATTGGCGCGTTCCGTTCTGGGTCTACGGCGGGGCGTCTTGTCTGTTCGGCGCGATCTTTCTATTGCTTGCGCGCAACGCTCCGGTCAAAGCGCAGCCCCGGCGCATGCGCGAATATATGGGGATATTCCTGCGCGAGCCGCTGGCCTGGGTGCTTTCGTTGTTTTATTTCATCACATTCGGCGGCTTCGTCGCGCTCTCGTTATACCTGCCGACTCTGTTGAAAGACATATTCTCGCTCTCGCCGACCGATGCGGGAGCGAGGGTCGCGGGCTTCGTCGTTGTGGCGACGCTTATGCGGCCCGTCGGGGGATGGCTTGCGGACAGCTTCGGCGGAGCGAACGTGCTTTTGATAGTACTCGGCTCGATAGCGATTCTGGCGTTGGGGATGACCTCTTCGAGCATGGTCGTATTCACCATAGGCGCGCTCGGAACGGCCGCCATGCTCGGAATGGGCAACGGCGCAGTATTCAAGCTCGTGCCGGAATACTTCCCGCGAGAGACCGGCACCGTGACAGGACTTGTCGGAGCGGCCGGCGGATTGGGAGGTTTCTTTCCGCCCCTCGTGATGGGAGTGATACGCGCGCAGACCGGGGCTTACGCAATGGGATTTGTCTTCCTGTCGGGATTCGCGCTCGTATGTCTTGCGGTCAACTATCTGGTATTCCTGCGCCGCCCGCGTCGTGGAGAAGAGGCGATGCCTGCAAGCTGGTGATCGCGGTTATCGCCGTCACAGGCAGCCGTGACCGGTGTCACAGCCGTCCCGCGCTCTCGTTTGGTAAGGTGGCAAAGGGGGCGAGGGGACGCAGCTATCAGCTATCAGCCATCAGCTATCAGC
>JAKEHD010000151.1 GCA_022615215.1 Blastocatellia bacterium | reverse complement strand
GCCAAGATAGGCGTTCAGGTGACAGATCTCCGGGCTTCCGCCGCGCGCGTCATCCGCGGCCCGCAGGATCCGATCCCGAAGCCCCCCAGGGAACGGGAAGACCTCGAAGTGAAGCAGCCTCAGCCTCGGCAAACGCCGGCCCAAACCGATGTCCAGGAGGGCGGCATCGATGCCGTCAGCAGATGTCCCGGACATGAGGCCGATCACGGGAAGAACCACGCGCTGACGCGATGTGCCCTCTATCTCTTTCAAAAGCATCCGGCAGAATGCTGCCACCACTTCGCCGTCGAAGTGATGGCCCGCCCCGCGATGCAGATCATCGAGGGCGCGTTCGAGCGGCAGGCGCGAGCGGTAAGGGCGGTCGCTCATCATCGCGTCGAACGCATCGGCTACGGCGACGATCTTCGAGCCGAGCGGTATCTCGTCGCCTCGCAACCCGTCAGGGTATCCCGTGCCGTCGATCTTTTCATGATGGGATTTCGCCATAAGAGCTATCTCCTGCCAGGGACGGCCGAGGTTCGAGAGTATCTCGTAGCCTGTGGCCGCATGCCTGTTCAACTCTTTAAATTCGCCATCGGTCAGCGGGCGCGGGTTGTTTATGATCGAGCGGTCTATGACGAGCTTTCCTATGTCGTGCAGATACCCGGCCACGCTTATGTATTCGAGATCGTCGCCGGTTATTCCCATCTCTCGCGCAAGGGCTTCCGAGTAACGGGCCACGCGCTCCGAGTGCCCTTTCGTGTAAGCGTCTTTCAAATCGATTGCGGACCCGAAAGCGCGCGCCGTCTCGTGATATACGCGCCGCATATCGCGCTCCATGCGACGGTTCTCTTCCGCTTTGCGGCAGTGCGCGACCCGAAGGCGGTGATTGTAAAACGCTATGGCTATCTGCTGAGAGATGGCGTTTATGATCTCGATGTCTTCTTCGTCGAAAGGCGTGCGCGTCAGTTTTTCCGAGAGGAATATGATGCCGACCAGATCATCGTGCGCAACCATAGGCACGACGATAGAAGCGCGCAATCGCTCGAAGACTTCGCTGTTGCGCGACAGGAACTCGGACAGCCCGTTCTGCTCTGCGCCTGGTGCCACGGGGCGCGCGTGCGCGATCATATATTTCACATCTTCGAGGTCGAGCGCGATCTTCTGTCCCACCGCCTGCGCAAGCCCCTTCGCGGCAACCACTTTCAATTGGCAGGGCCGGGCGCTGAATCGCGCGATTCCGCCCCTCGGTATCGCAAGCGTCCCTAGCAAGGTGTAGAGCGAAGAGCGCATGACATCTTCGAAGTTATGAGACGAACCGATTTCAGCCCCAAGTTCGGTCAGGGCGTTCAAACTATGCAGGAGCTTCGTGAGCTTCATAATCATCCTCTGTAGGGGCACGGAAACGTCCCTGCCCGATGTGACAACCGGCCCGCTCAAAGATTTCTCTCTTCTAAAGATTTCTCTCTTCTGCGGCCCTCAACGGGACGTGACGAGTTCGGGTTGCTCGTGCAGTTTTCGAAGCGCGCTCTCTTCGGTGATCTCGACCCCGACATAAGCGAAGAGACCCAGCATATCGAACAACTCACGGTTTGAATCGTTCAGGTTCGACAATATGAGTTCGCCGCTCACCTCATTGACGGCTTCGATCACGCCGAGCAGTATCGATATGCCTATGCTGTTGACGAGTTCGGTCTCTTCGAAGTTGATGACGATTCGGCGCACGCCGACTGCGAGCATTTCGTGACATCTTTCCTCTATGAGTTCGCCCCTGAGTTGATTGAGGTACTGGCCCGGATAGATCACCCCCGTCCCGTCAATCACCTTCGATATGATTTCGACAGTGTGCATACTTCTCCCCTCCATTCATCGTCGTAATTGTCGGGGCTTAGGGAAGGATGAAGAACTGAAGGATGAAAGCCGCAAGCAAGGCGTCGATTCATCCTTCATCCTTCATCCCTCATCCTTATTGAGGCTCCTGGGGGCGTTTGAAAAGCTTGGTCATAATGAGGCTTGTGCCGTCGTCGGTGTGCTCGAATCGCACATCGTCCATCAGCCTGCGGATAATGTGCAATCCCCGGCCGCGCAACTCCGTAACAGGCGGAACGCCGACCCGTGCGGCCCTTTCGCCATCCGTCGGGCCGTCAGTACCCCGACCGTGAGCGAGGGGTTTGCCTTTGTTCGAGACGGTGATCGTTATGCGGTCTTCTCCGATGGCGAATCGCTGATGAATTTTGCGGTCGGGGCTGTCGCTGTGTTCTGCTGCGTTCAGACAGGCTTCTATAAGAGCGGTCTTGATCTGGTTGATCGCCTCCTGATCGAATTCGGCCGAGCGGGCTATTTGCTCGACCGTGCGCGCGGCGATAAGCTCCGCATCGGCTTCTATGGGTATCACGAGTTCGAATTCGCTCACGGGCCTGCGGCCTGATTCGCTACGGGAGAGCTTCACTATGTAGTCGTGAAGCAGGTCGAGTTGCGAATAAGTCGAACGGTAAGCGCGCAGGGACGCTGGGCCCTCGCCTGCAACGGCCGAAAATCCTTCCTTGCTTATGTACCAGCGAACAGAGCGCGACATAAAGATTTCTTTCTTAATAAAGATTTCTTTCTTAATAAAGGTTTCTTTCTTCGGCTGGCCTGCGCGCGCGCCCCGCGCAAGGGATGCGAGGCGCTGATCTATGCGGCTGAGGGTTTCCAAGTCGAGCGGCTCTTTCGAGTTTATCAACGCGATCAGCCAGACGACTTCATTCGCCTCGCTATAGATGCCTCCCTCGAACCCGCCGGCCGCAAACAATCGCCAACTCACTCCGGGCTGCTCGCCCGAACCGAGGCTGTTGACCAGCACTATCTGCGGCAGACGAATGCGCTCCTGTTCTTCATCGAGCAACCGGCGCGACCCGACGCGGCTCATTCCGCGATACCGTTTGTCGAAGACCGATTGATCGAGCAGGCTCACGGGCACGCTCTGAAAATCGAAATTCGATAGAAGCTCGACCAGTTGATTTTCTATAGAGCGATTGTAGCGCGACATCATCAGCCGGTAGGAATGCTTGAGCTTCTCGCCGAGCAACTCTTCGCCTGCTAAGGGGCGGCGAGCGCCCGCTATCTCGCTTCGGTATCTCGCTCGGACGTAATCGGCGAGCACTGTGTCGGGAGAGGCATTCACAAAGCCGTAGCTGATCTCCATGAATTCGCGCGCGTGCAGCCGCGCAAGCAAAGGTTCGGGAGCGGGCGCGAACTCGCTCATTCGCTCTATCACAGCGTCTAGCGGCAGGGCGGCCGAAGCGGTTTCCGTCACAAGTATGAGGGCTTCGAGCACGGCTCGCTGCTCTTCGCGTTCGGGGGCAATATCGCGCAGTAGCGCGCCCAGATAGTGGCATATCCGCCCGTTCAATACCTCATGAGTATATAGGCGTTCGAACTCCATGAAGGTTCTGAGGCTCGCCCCGCGCTGACGCGCCGCGTCGAGCATCGAGCGAATATAGAATATGTCGCGATCGAGTTGCTGAATCATAAGCTCGGTCGTCGAATCGCTTATCTCTACGTCGAAGCCCTGAGCCATAGAGCGTATCATGAGTTCGAGAGGCTCTTCGGCCATCGGCTCGATATTTATCATCTCCACACGGCCGAACAACTCTTCATCGGGCGGCATCGATTCGATCAGGCTTCGGCGCAATCCGCACAGCACGTAAACCGGCGCAACGTCTGCGGCCGCGACCGAATCACCCTGCGAGGCCAGCGCCCTGAAAAACTCCGAATGAATACATTTTATCGAGCGCACATCGGACATATATGCGTTGGGCGCGGAGGGTGAGGAGTGAGGGGTGAAGGGAACGCTCCGCATAAAGATTTCTTTCTTCGCTCCGCCCGATTGGAGCAACAAATGGAAATTGTCGACCATGATGAAGGGCGCAAGCCCCGTGCGCGAAGCGGCCACGACCGGCGCAGAGAGCGCGCATCTTACGAGCAAAGAGGCGTCGCCGGACTCGGACACGCGGGCGAAAGCGTCGACAAGCCCTCGCACCCATAGATAATCTTCGGGCGTCGCGGCGCGCGCGATTGAGTCAAGCGGCTCGTCTGCGACTGCTATCAGGCGAGGGTCGTTGCGTCGAAAGGCTATGAACTGGGCGAGGAACTGTGAGAGGTAATCGCGCGCGAACCTCTCCGCGTCAAGCGAGTAAGACCTGAAAGCGTAATAGATGGGCGCGACCTCCGAGCCTTCTTTAAATAACAGGTCGAAGCTCTTGCGCAGGATTTCGGTCTTGCCGACGCGAGGAGCGCCGAGCACAAAGGCGCTCGAAGGCGCCGCAAGCGCGCGGAGGCGTGTCAACTCCGCCTGGCGGTCGAAAAATTCCGTCTCGGCAAGCCGACTTAAAACCCGCATGGAATCGGAATGGTCCATCAAAATTCGTCCTGCGCCAATGAATCCCCTCCCTTACGGTCGGGGTACTGAAGGGGGTCTTCGTAGACCGCCACGCAATTGCGCCCGTGCATCTTCGCCTGATAGAGGGCGCGGTCGGCGGTCTCTATGATAGCGAGGGGGGTCTGCCGCCTGGGGTTGAAAGAAGATACTCCTATGCTTATGGAAATTTTGCCCATCAACTCGCCCTGCTCGGTGCGGTACTCGGCCTTGTTTACGACCTTGCGCAGCCGCTCGGCGATGCGTCCCGCGTCGTCGAGTTCGGTTTCGGGCAGGACTATGCAGAACTCGTCTCCCGCAAACCGCGCAGACATATCTATGGCTCGCACATTCCGCCTGAGCGTCTGCGCCGTCTTCACAAGCACGCGGTCGGCATTCGTGTGCCCGTATATGTCGTTGTAGCTCTTGAAATGATCGACATCTATTATCATAAAAGAGAGCGCCGTCTGGTGACGTTTAGACCTCTCAACCTCTTCGAAGAGCCTCTCTTCCAGATAGCGGCGATTGGGCAACTCCGTAAGCGGGTCTGTAAGCGACATCTGCTGGTAGGCTTCCGCCTTCTTATGCCACTCGGTTCGATCTATTATGAGCGCAAGGTGCGGGGCCATCAGTTCCAGGAGCGAAAGGTCGTCGCTCGTATAGGCGCAACCGTCTGCGCGGTCGGCCAGGTTTATGACCCCGACTTTGCGGCGGCCGAGCGTTATGGGAAAACTGATGAATGATTTCGTTTTGTATTGCCCAAGCCTCGGACCCGTAACCCGACGGTCGCTATCTATGTCGCGGACCATCATCGCCGTTCCGCTGGCAATCACCGCTCCCGCTATTCCCTCGCCCAGTTTGACGCGAACAGGTCCGGCCTTCTCCAGGTCGGGACCGACCGAGGCTTCGAGGGCGAGTTCGTTCGATTGCTCGTTGAGAATCAGGAGCGAACTTCGCTCCGATTTCATGATCTCGCTGAATTTCGAAAGCACTGTAAAGTAGACCTTTTGCGAGTCGAGCGTCGAAGCCACGCTTCGAAGGAAGTCGTAGAACTGAGCGATAGAGCGGTTCTTGTCTTCGAGCTGGTCGGCGAGGCGAATGACTTCGAGGTGCGCGTCGAGCAAGGCAGGCGAGATTTCCGTCTCTTCTACGACAGGATCGGGCGGTTCGTCCGCGCCGCGCAAATTATATTCGAGCGCCGAAGCGACGAGCGCAGCCGCTTCGCGCACTTCTCTAATATCCGCGAATTTTATATTGCCCAGGCAATCGCCCGTGTGAACCGCATCGAAATCTTCGTACTCGCGCAGGAACCGGGAGTATTCCGAGACGGAAGTGAAGGCCCGCCCTCCAAGCGCCACGAGTTGTTTCCGCTCTATGGTTGCAGGCACGGCAAAGCATTGCAGCCCGGCGTGGCATCGATATTCTATGGTCCGTCCCGCTGCTATGGCTTTGCTGTAAGCGGTCCCGCAATCTTCAGCGCAGAGACCCGCGTATTCGGCAGAATCCCGCATGGCCTGACATATACTGTTATCGTTTTCAATCTGTCCGACCACTTCGCCTTCGGCGCCCAGTGTGACAAGGGCCAGGCCCGTCTTTTCAGCAAGCGATTTTTGCAGGCGCAACCATACTATAAGCATATTCCCGAACCGGGCTTCACCCTTCGAGGGTGCAGTCTTTCTGGCAGCTTCTTTGCTCAAATGTTTTTTGGAACCCAACCGAGTTCCTTACCTCCAAGCTGAATGACCAGGCCGAAAGGCAGGACGCAGCCTGGTTTTAGCTCCTGCAAACGGCTGAGATTTGCGAGCTGTAGGCCGACGTGTACGGGTCGGCTCTCAAGACTGTTCGCTCAATAAACGCCCGCTGGGGCAAGCCAAATACGTTGCTCAGGTCGGACAGCCGTTCGCCGCCAAACTAACATATATTCATAAGGTTTGCAACTAAAAGTTAAAGTACCGATTTAGGTAATACGGCGATCTTCCGCCTTGTAATATGAAAGGCCGCCTTCACCGGTGCGGAAACGACTCTGCCTTCCTAAAACCTCGCGCAGGTGTGGCGGTCTGCCGCAGTCTTATCCTTCAACCGTCGGTAAAATTCATGATCGACATCATTATAAATGTATAGACGGTTTCGGGCGTTATCGTCGATTTCGCAATTGTAGGCTTGCCTCCTGCGGCATATTCGCTTAAACTTGGCTCTAGTCATAAAGCGGATAAGGAAGCGGATCGCCACCCCCACTTTTAGACCGGTTCGCCCATCGCTTCCTTGCTCTACCGGGCCGGTCGAACACATAGAGCGACACAAGAAAGAAATCTTTTTGCGTTGCATTTTCTCAAAGCCGGGGTTCTGCTGTCGCCGGTAAGGAGCTTACCTATCTAAGCTCGATGAGGATTATAGGGACGACACCGGCACGCAAGCTGTGGCGATAGTCCACACAAGCAGCCCCACAACTACAGATTATTCTCGGTAAATGGTGATTTCAAATGTCAGACGAAACGGCACAGGGTTTGCCCTCAGCTTCTGAAGAAAAACCGCGAAGCGAGGGTGCTATGAAAGTTTTAGTCGTTGATGACGAAGATTCCGTCAGGGGATTGGTAAGGGATGCGATGGTCGACCAGGGCTATCAGGTATGGACTGCCTCGAACGGCAAACAGGCGCTTGCGCTGGCCTCTGAACAGTCCTTCGACATGGTCTTCTGCGATGTTGTGATGGACGGGATGTCCGGGTTCGATGTGCTCAAAGCATTCCGGCAGAGCCTTAGCTCGGAGGTCGAGATCGTTTTGATGACCGGCCAGGCATCGGTCGAGGCCGCAATCGAGGCCGTACAGCATGGCGCGAACGACTATATATGCAAACCTTTTTCGATAGGCGTATTGCAAGCCATCGCCTCTGCCGCCGAGCAGAGGCGCTACTCAGGCAAGCTCATAGAGGTGCAATCGCCGCAACCGCCGCAACAGGAGATACTGGGCACTTCTCCTGTAATGATCGAAGTGGTCAAGACCGCTGCACGAGTAGCTGCCACAGACCTGCCTGTAATGGTTCGGGGCGAATCGGGCACGGGCAAAGAATTGATCGCGCGCCTCATACATCGTAAAAGCCCGCGCGTCGACCGTCCGTTCGTGGCGGTCAATTGCGGCGCGCTGCCCGATACCCTGCTCGAATCGGAATTGTTCGGCCATACGCGCGGGGCCTTCACAGGGGCAGATTCCGCCCGGCGCGGTCTCTTCGAAGAGGCCGACGGGGGATCGCTCTTGCTCGACGAAGTGACCGAAACAAGCCCTGCATTTCAGGTGAAACTTTTGAGGGTGCTTCAGGAAGGCGAGTTCCGACCGCTTGGAACCAATACGAAGAAACGGGTGAATATCCGCGTCCTTGCGGCGACCAATCGCGATCCGCAAGCGCTGGTCGATCAGGGACTCTTCCGCCAGGACTTGCTCTATCGACTGCAAGGCGTGTCGATAATCCTGCCGCCGTTAAGAGAGCGGCGCGAAGATATTCGCCCCATGGCGCTCACCTTTTTATCGAGATACAGCCGCAGCGGCCGACAACTCTCCATCACAAAGGACGCCATGCTCGCCCTTGAGCGATACGCATGGCCCGGCAACATTCGCGAACTCAAACACCTTATGCAGCGGCTTGCGGCGCTCAGCAGCGGAGTCATCCAACTCGAAGACCTGCCATCGGAGATCGTCTCCGCTCCGAAGGTCGCTTCCGTTATGAATGAATGCATTCCCGAAGGGGATCTTCCGACCCTCGAACAACTCGAAGCGAGCTACCTGCTGCGCGTGCTCAGCGCCGTAGGAGGCAACAAATCGCGGGCCGCACAGGTCATGGGCATAGATCGGAAAACGCTTTATCGCATGATAGACAGACAGGTCAAACAGACCGCCGATAGCCCGGCCACCAATGGCTCCAAAGTATCCTGACCGCGTTCCACAAAAGGAAGACTCTTTTCCACAATCGGCAAATTCCGGCCATCCCATGCAGGATCGAACCTCGATGGCCGGATGCCGATTGCCGGAAATCAAATCCTCATCACTCTCAAACGAGACCGCACCTCTCACCTTTTATCAGATCAAATAATCTTTAACCGCCCCTCGGAATATTTTCCCTATTGACAGCCATTCTTCTTCTAGCGTACCATCGTGCGAGTGGACCAAAGTGGACCGAAGTGGAAGCGATTCTAAAGGCTTTTGAAAACAGAAATTAAAGCAGAGATGGTTAAGATAGCACTTTAACTTTTTGAAGTAAAGATGTAAGATGCTGAGAGGAAGTTACACGATCAGGATGGACGAAAAAGGCCGCATCAAGCTCCCTGCTGCCTACCGTCGTTATATAGAAGAACATTATGGTTCGGAGTTTTACGTAACAAGCGTGACGGGCGAATGCGCGCGGCTCTACCCCATGCCGGAATGGCTGAGTATAGAAGAGAAGCTCCAGTCGAAAGGCACGAACGACATGACTGTGAGGAAGTTTCTCGATAGAACGAATTTTTTCGGGCAGTTGGCCGAGATGGATTCTCAAGGGAGAATACTGGTCCATACTCTGCTTCGCACGGAGGCGAGCCTGGTCACAGATGTGTCTGTGCTCGGATATTTGCAGTACCTCGAAGTATGGAGCCTGGAGAAATTCAAGAATCGCCTGGCCAGCCAGCCTTACACGGCTGAAGACGAAGCGAGGCTTGCGCAGATGGGGGTTTGAAACCCGCTCGACGATTGACGAATGAAAACAGGATGTGTACAGAGATTGCAAAGAAGGAGTCGGCGCATGAGCCTGTTCTGCTCGAAGAGATAATTGGATGGCTCAGGCCCGAACGAGGCGGCGTCTTTCTCGATTGCACGCTGGGACCGGGTGGACATACGAAGGCGATTCTTGAGGCATCACCTCTGACCAGAGTCATAGGCATAGACCGCGACCTCGAAGCGATACGGCTGGCCGGTGAAAGATTGGCAACATTTGAGGAAAAGAGCCTTCCCTTCGAAAACCGCTTTCAAGCGGTTCAAGCAGGCTTCGAAGACCTGACGGCCATATTGAGCGATTTGAATGTGGGCGAAGTCCAGGGCATAGTGGCCGACCTGGGAGTCTCTTCGTTGCAACTCCAGAGCAGTGAGCGAGGTTTCAGTTTTCTATCCGATGCCCCGCTCGATATGCGTATGGACCGGAGCCGGGGCTTTACAGCCGCCGACCTGCTCAACCGGCTCACGGAACGCGAGTTGGCCGATTTGATCTTTGAATATGGAGAAGAGCGCGGCTCACGCAAAATCGCGCGGGCGATAATCAGGGAGCGCGAGCGGGAAGCCATAACCACTACCCGTCGACTCGCCGATATAGTGGCGCGCGCACTCAGGGTGCGGGGGCGCTGGCGAATACATCCTGCGACGCGCACCTTTCAGGCGATAAGGATTGCGGTCAATGACGAGTTGAATGCTCTGAGATGCCTCATACCGGCCGCTGTCTCGGCGCTCGTTCGCGGCGGGCGACTGGCCATAATATCTTTTCACTCGCTTGAGGACCGAATAGTCAAACGCGGATTTCAGATCGAGTCGGGCCGCTGTCTCTGCTCCGCGGAATTGAAAGAAAGCAAACATATAAGCGCCCTGTCGTTTGGCAGAGGAGCTTCTGGTCGGGACGGACGAACAAGCATCGAGATTGATAGTAATGATGAGGTGGTTTGTAGCGATTGTGGTGCATGCAAGCGCGTAGCTATTTTGACGCGCAAGCCGATACGCCCTTCCCCCCGAGAGGTGGAACGTAACCCCCGCTCTCGTAGCGCCCTTCTTCGCGTGTGCGAGAGGATATGATCGACGGCGATAGCAATCCCAGGTTTCGGCCTCGAAGCGAACCGGGTAAGCAGGCAGCTTTCGCTTAAAGATTTCTTTCTTGTAAAGATTTCTTTCTTGTAAAGATTTCCTTCTTCATGCGGCTCTCTTGACGGAGTTTCGCACTTGAAACCAGCTTTGAGGCAAATCACATGGCTGATCGCTTCTTTCCGGACAAACAGATTCAAAACGCGCCGGTCGCGCGCCCGGTCAGGGCGCGAATATTCGCATGGATGATAGTCATCGCTGTGGCCGGAACCCTCGTATCGAGCGGGTTCATCATCAGCGCGCGCAAGCATTTCAAGGCGGTAGAACTCGGCTACCAAAACGAAGACTTGCGGCGCGAGGCCATTCAACTCGAAGAAAAAAAACGCCAGTTGGAACTCGAACGCGCCCGCGCCCTATTACCTCCCGAAATCGAACGGCGCGCGCGCAATCTCGGGCTTGAGCGGGCTGGTAAGGCGACCGCTCAGAATCGCCCGCGGGCCGACTCTAAAAGGTAGGCAACTATCAGTGGTCAGTTTTTGGTCGCCCGCTCTGTAGCTGATGGCTGATAGCTGATGGCTGATGGCTGTTTTGTGTGCCACAACGGACTGTAAGAATATAGTCGGAATTTTTGCTATGACAAGAAATCATAAAGCCTCTTACAAGCGCATCATCATCATCCAGGCAGCCATTCTCGTCTGGGCGCTGGCCGCGGGCGCACGGCTCGTCTGGCTACAGGTTATACAACACGAATCCTTGCAAAAATGCGCCGTAGAGCAGCAACGGTTCACAGTAGACCTCAGCCCGACGCGCGGCATAATCTACGACCGAAACGGCAACGAACTGGCCCGCTCGGTCTCGGTGAATTCGCTCTACGCATCTCCATCGAAAATCAAAGACCCCGAGACGGTCGCCGACCGGTTGTCCGAGCTACTCGATGTAGACCGTGACACGCTCTACAAACGCCTCATATCCGACAAGGTGCTCGTGGCCGTCAAGCGCAAACTCAGCGAGGAAGAAGTCGCCCGCCTCGAAGCGACCTCCATACCCGGCCTTCGCTTCGTTCCCGAAATGAAGCGATTCTATTTGAACGGGAAGTCTGCCGCGCACCTGAT
>JAKEHD010000150.1 GCA_022615215.1 Blastocatellia bacterium | reverse complement strand
TGAAAAGATGCTCGAAAGAGGATGATAGTGCATTAAAACTGAGACCTGCAAAGCGAGCCTGCGCGTAGCGCTTAGTTCAACTGCCGTTGGTGGGATGTTTCTCGTTCAACTATCGACCGACTTTGTGGAACCGCACCCAAGATTATTGTGAGATTGGTGAAAAGATGAGTATGGTAGTCGGTAATGATATGTGCTTGTGACTCGCATGGCTTGCAGGCAGATCGTTTTCATGGACTGCCGCAAGAGAAGTTTCTGAGCTTGTAAGATTCCGCTCGATCCGTATAACATCTAGCGCGACCGATGATGGAGAGGCTACAGCCCTTTTGCCAGGTGTAGAAGCCAGGCCCTGACGAGAAAGGAGCGCACTATGAATATGGCCGGTCATCTCGTTTCCATGTTGCAGGTGATTTTTATGCTGACGTTTTTTACAGAGTCCCGGCTATTGGAACGATCGTATCCGCAGGACAAGTCCCGGCCGGGAACCATCCGACCTGAAGAAGTGGAAGGCAAAGTCCTGGACCGTATAGAGCGCGCGGGTAAACTGGTTCAAGCGAGACTTTACGATGAGGCGATCGCAGAGTATAAGGCTGCTCTCGTCGTGGCGGGGAGGCCTGTCTTCACCATCTTTATGAATATGGGATACGCCTATTACGAGAAAGGCGACTATGGCGAGGCCGCAGACAGCTACAAACAGGCGGTTGCGATCAAACCCGATGAATGGAGCGCGCATTATAGCCTGGCCGAATCCCTTTTTGCAGCGGGCGAGTACGGCGAGGCTGAGACGGAGTACCGCAGGGTGCTCGCTATGGGCGTCGACACGTTCACAAGCGCAAGGACCAATAATTATCTCGGCCTGTCGCTCTATAAGCAGAACCGTATCGAAGAGGCCATCGCGCGCTACAGTATCGCCCTGGAAAGAAGGAACGGCCAATACTCGGAAGCCCATAACAATATGGGAATCGCTCTCATGGAGCGCAAAGATTACAAGGCCGCCGAGCGCGAGTTTCGACTCGCGATAGAGCAAGAGCGCACCTTTGCGGAAGCCCACTTCAATCTCGCAACCTCGTTTGAGCACCAGCAGAGGTTCCGCGAAGCGGTGGAAGAGTATGAAGCGTACTTGAAGCTGAATCCCGATGCGGAAGGGATCGAAAAGTTGCGAGCCCATATCGAACTGCTCAAGGGGAGAAAATGAGGGCGGGCTTGCCAGTTTCAACGAGCGAGCATAGCTCGACTCAACCTGAGCGGCTCGCCCGGCGAACCCTGGAATCAGATATACGCGGAGTCTTGAGAATATGCGAACACCTATCAAACTTCTAATCTCCTGCTTGCCGGTCGCTCTGACTCTCGCAGTGATGGCCCTCGGCCAGACGCCGCCTCCCTCGACCGATATTTTCTTGATCGATGTGACTCAGGAAAATGGTCGGCTGAAATTCGGCGTGCCAATAAATATTACCGACAGGGAAGGCTACGATAACCAGCCGATGTTTCTCCCCGATGGCCGGGGCGTGCTTTACACCTCTTTCAGAGAAGACAGGCAGACCGATATCTACCTCTACGATACGGAAAAGAGATTGAGCAGGCGGGTCACTGCGACCTCAGAGAGCGAATACTCGCCTACCGTCATGCAAGGCGGCAAATTCATTTCCGTAGTTCGCGTCGAGGCAGATTCGACGCAGCGATTGTGGAAATTCCCTCTTGGTGGCGGAAGCCCGTCTCTGGTCCTTGAGAAGATCAAGCCCGTAGGCTATCACGCCTGGGTCGACGAGCTTATGTTGATGCTCTTCGTGCTCGGCTCGCCCAACACTTTACAACTGGTCGACGCGCGAACCGAAGAGACCGAGACGATAGCCGAAAATATCGGGCGGACGCTTCAACGGATACCCGGCCAGGATAAGATCAGTTTCGTCCAAAGGTCAGGCGACAAGATGACCATAAAAGCTTTCGATGTGAAGACCCGCAGCATCACATCGCTCATCGAAACGCTGCCCGGAAGCGAGTATTACGTCTGGACCCCTGAAGGCGTTTTGCTGATGGGTAAGGATTCCAAACTCTTCGGCTGGGACTCCAGAAAGGGCGGAGAGTGGCAAGAACTCGCGGACCTGTCGAAGTACGGCATCAAGGACATAACACGCCTCGCGGTAAGCCCTCGCGGCGACCGCATAGCCCTCGTGGCCGCCCGTCCAGGGACGCGGTAAAAACGGAGACACGGAGACACGGAGGGAAGATTCGCCGCGTCCCCGACTCGTAGTCGAGTCAACCGTCCCCCGGTCCCCGCGTCGGCGAAGCGAATTTGCCTCTTTCAAAATAAACCGAACAGGAGATCAGCGATGAACATGAGCGACGCGACGAGTTTGCGCCACGATTGGACCCTGCCGGAGATCAAATCGATCTATACCTTGCCCTTGCCCGAACTCATATTTCGCGCGCAGACGGCGCACCGCGCTTATCATAAAACCGACGAAGTGCAGAGTTGCACGCTGCTCAGTATAAAGACGGGCGGCTGTCCTGAAGATTGCGCTTACTGCCCGCAATCGGCGCGCTACGATACGGGCGTTGAGCGCACGAGCCTGCTCTCGCTCGAAGAGGTGATTCGAGCAGCCGGGGGCGCACGCTCTCAGGGCGCGACACGTTTCTGCATGGGAGCGGCCTGGCGCAACGCCCCCGTCGGGAGCGAATTCGACCGCGTGCTTGAGATGGTCAGAGCCGTTCGCGCCCTCGGCATGGAAGCCTGCTGCACGCTCGGCATGCTCGATGAAGAGCAAGCCCGACAGCTTTCGGAAGCGGGACTGACCGCATACAATCACAACCTCGACACCTCGCCCGAATTCTACGGCCGTATAATCACCACGCGCACCTACGCGGATCGCCTTGAGACGCTTCGATATGTGCGCCGTGCAGGCATAACCGTGTGCTGCGGAGGGATAATAGGCATGGGCGAAGGGCGCGAGGATCGCTATCGCCTGCTCGAACAACTCGCAACGCAGCGGCCTCACCCTGAAAGCGTTCCCATCAATCTGCTCGTTCGAGTCGAAGGCACGCCCCTGGCTGACGAGCGCCCCATCGATCCGATTGAAATGGTTCGAATGATAGCCACTGCGCGCATATTGATGCCTGCCTCCATGGTGCGACTCAGCGCGGGCCGATTGTCGCTATCGGACGAAGCCCAGGCGCTATGTTTTCTGGCCGGAGCGAACTCCATCTTCACGGGAGACAAACTCCTCACCACTCCGAACCCTGAGATGGACCGCGACCGCGTGCTGCTCGACAAACTCGGCATACGCATGCGACAGCAGACGGCCGTTTAGTTACAACCGGGTCGCAAGACTACCGGCGATGGGAGTAGGATCTAGCCTTTGATAATGAAGGTACAGGTAGTAATATGTATACAAGATGAGTACGTTAAAACAAGATGCACAGAACTCATAAAATCAGATTGAATCCTACACCAGAGCAGGCTAATTATTTTCTTCGTACCTGCGGTGTTGCCCGTCTTGTCTTTAACTACATGCTTTCTCAATACAACGAAACTAAATCTCAAAAAGAAAGATTCGATTGGAAGAAGGCAAAAGTAGCTTTCAACGCCCTCAAGTACATC
>JAKEHD010000149.1 GCA_022615215.1 Blastocatellia bacterium | reverse complement strand
GACTTTCACAAATCGCTTTACTGCAATCGGTCGAATCAGAGGTGTGGAATCGTTTGAAAACGGCGATAACAAGATACTCGAAAGGGCGAAGAGGTTGCTGATTTGCGAGATAGCTGAAGTGATGAGAGAGACGGAGAAAGAGGCCGAAGAACGAATAGACCAGGCTCTCAAAGCGGGGAAAGAAGAACGAAAATCGGTTCTTATAACCGGGAAAGATTCGATTCCTGACAGTAACCATAACGGAGACGGCAAGGAGGTTTCCGGCTAAAGAGATCGAGATGTTCTCAGCGGCCTGTGATGGGAAACCGGGCGCGCAGGCACTAATATTATGATGCAATATTTCTATCAGGCTCATTGGTTTTACGCTCTATGGTCTCTGGCTGTGATCATCGTCGTGGCAGGCGGTCTCCTGTTTCGCATCCGGCAAAAGAAGATAAAGAATATGCGGGAGAAACAGGTCTTAGGACTCCTGCAAGAACGCTTGCATCTGCTGGAACTACGCACACGGCAAATCGAGCAGGCAAATCAGGATTTGCGGCGCTTGTCCTACCTCGACAGCTTGACCGGTATCGCCAATCGCCGCCACTTCGAGGAGACCCTCGATATCGAATGGAGGCGGGCGAGCCGCGCCGGTACGGCGATATCTCTAATAATGATCGACACCGACTTTTTCAAGCCTTTCAACGACACTTACGGTCATCAGCGCGGCGACGAATGCTTGATACTGACAGCCAATACTCTCCGCAATGCGTTGAATCGCCCAGGAGACCTGGCATCTCGTTATGGCGGCGACGAATTCATGATCCTTATTCCGGGAACCAATGCCCAAGGCGCTGCCGAACTGGCGGAAACGATTCGCGCCAGAGTCGAAGCAATGGAGATTATGCATGAAGGCTCGCCCGTCGACAAGGTTGTGACGATCAGCTTGGGGGTTGTAACAGGCTATCCTACGGTTGGCTTCTCATCAGGTGAACTCATCGCTGCGGTTGATGAAGCGCTATACCAGGCAAAAGAGGACGGACGTAACCAGGTCGTCATCTCCAGAGGGGCTATGAGGGAGATAGAAGAGGCATCGCCCTTCACCAACTAGCCGAACGGGCCATTCTATTCAAAGGTTGCTCAGGTTTTTCTGCCCATCTTTCTAATTCGTTTCCCTACCGACGATCAAAAGGCATTCCTCTCGCACTTGCGGGTCAGCGTCTCTCAGCAACCGATTGATCAGCGGAGCGGCTTTTTCAGCATCGAGGCGCGCGACGGCCCAGAGCGAGTGAGAGCGAATCAGAGGCTCCGGGTCATGATTGATGCGCTCTATCAACACCGGCACAGCTTCAACGCATCCGACATTGGCTGCAACCACAGCGGCATTGCGAAGCAATCCGCGCCGCTTCGGGCGAGTGAGAGGCGTGCCTTTGAAGCGCGCCCGGAATTCCTCATCGGTCGCTATTGAAAGCACTTCGACAAGATCGAGCCTGTGGCCCACACCGGCTTCCGGTCGAAGCTCAGGCCAAGCAGTGTCGGAAGAGAAGCGATTGAAGGGGCACACGTCCTGGCATACGTCGCAGCCGAATATCCATTCGCCTATCCCTTCGCGCAACTCGTGCGGAATCGCGCCTTTGTTCTCTATAGTGAGGTAGGATATGCATCGGCGCGAGTCCAATTCGTAAGGCCCCGCGAATGCATCCGTAGGGCAGGCGTCGAGGCAGCGCCGACAACTGCCGCAACTGATTTTGATTTCACGGTCGTC
This sequence comes from Blastocatellia bacterium, assembly GCA_022615215.1. Classification (GTDB taxonomy): domain Bacteria; phylum Acidobacteriota; class Blastocatellia; order UBA7656; family UBA7656; genus JAKEHD01. Next base: position 7,966 of record JAKEHD010000149.1, on the reverse strand, counting down.
GGCGGGCAGTTCAAGGTCTACGAGTATCTCGGCCAGAAAGAACCAAGAGCCGCGCTGAGGCTGAAGGAGGTTTGTGTTCTTTCCGAAAAAGCCTATCCCTGCGCGAGCGGCCGCCGCGCGTTCGAGCAGCGGCACTGCGTCGACAAAGGAGCGCGCGTGAATTTTGCGCCCGGCCATCTTTTCGATCTGCGCGGCAAGCGCGTGAAGGCGCGGCTTCACCGCGTCGTGATAGTCGAGTCCCCACGCATAGCGAGCCACTCGCCCGTAGCGATTTTCATGATCGAAATCGGGAGCCGTCGCATAGTAATTGATCGCAAGCGTGATGAGCGAGGCGGCCCAGGGCACAAGCGATTTCGGGTGCGCGTGCAACTCGGTTCGGCGCGTCATGTACTCCATCCCGGCGGCAAACCCCGATTCGCGCCAGTGACGAAAGGCCGCATCATCGCGCGCGAGCGGCTCGACAGAAGTTATACCTGCGACCTCGAATCCGAGCGAGCGCGCCGCTTCTTTGATTTGCGCGACCAGGTTGTTCACTCGACAAAGCTATCGGTCGAGCGCAGTCGCTGTCAATGAGCGACTCGCTCGCAACAGATTCGAAGGTGTTCGGTAATTTCTCGATTGTCGGTGGTATCTGTGGTCAGAATTGCGGATTTTTGTTGAGGTCTCTGATGCGATCAATCGTTATAACTGCTGAGGTAGAGTTTGCCTTCATAATCTATGATGCCGAGTTTGACCCGGTCCAGAAAACCATGCCGACCCAACACGTTACGATTGAAGCCCTCGTCCGCTGCAAAACATACGCGAACGTCGAACGTATAATCAGAGATCTCCATAGTGACTTCATGGCGGTAAACTTTAAAGGTTCCAGTAACAGTGCCGATTCGCAACGGTTCGCCGTTTTCAATGTTCAATCCCAGTTGCTCGCCATAACGCCGCGCAAAAATGCATTCCGTCGCGCCCGTATCTACCCTTGCATCTATATATGCAAAACGGTCTATCAATTTGAGCGTAACCGCAACAGTGATGCCGGGTATTCCAGGATCATAAAGGGCAAGGTGAGCGAAATTCAGTTGATAAGCCATCACCAGCCTCCCATGAAGCCCGTGCCGTCCAGCGGGTGAATGTAATCTATGTAAGCGTTATCAATGCCCGCTCTCCGGGCCACGGCCGCTGCTTCGGGATAGGTACTGCCGGTTCCCAGCAGTCGGTCGCCATCCAGCGCGACATATCGCCCGGCGTATTCCTTACGATGAATTTTCAGCCATTCGGCTCGCTGACGACGTTTAAGTTCAGCCTCCTCTCTGTCAAGCGATAGCGATATAAGCGCATCCTGTTTCGCCTGTTCTAACAGATGTTGAGCCAATTGGAATTTTTCTTCTGAGGTAAGCGCGGCAGCCTGTTGTTTGAGTGAATTGAGTAACTCAGTCGACATCCTTACGCCCCCTGATCCGTTCTTTTCAACCTCACACACGCTCTCAGATTTTTTTACACGCGATTGCTCACCGAATAAATCCACCGGGCGAGCGCGGTCACTATCAATGTTAGAGGCGTTCTTGCGATTTTACAAACATCCTTTCCTTACTTTCATCCTGCGGGTCCGGTGGTGATAGAATGTTTCAGGCGAGATGGAACGCCTAATGTGACGATTCGTATTTCGCTTGTAGCGCCGAGTGCGCGAGCGCGATTAGTTTTAAACAGGTAGAGCAAGGCTATGGAGCTTAAAGCCGGGTTCGTATGTGAGAGGGGACTCAATCCCAAACGTCCGGTCAATCAGGACCGCTTCCTCGCCCTGCCCGAACGCGGGTTGTTCGCGGTCTTCGACGGCGTGGGCGGCCAGCGCGCGGGCGAGGTCGCAAGCCAGACCGCTGCCGATACCGTAGAAGAGGCTCTTACGATCGCGGAAGCTCTCTCTCACATACAGGATGGTTCTTCTGCCGACCTGATATGCCGCGCGATAGGATTCGCCAACCGCGATATCTTCGAAATGGCCGAAAGCAATCCCTCATATAAAACCATGGCGACCACCGTCGCGCTGGTTCACATAAACAACGATCACGCCACTATAGCTCACGTCGGCGACAGCCGCGTTTATCGCCTCGAAGAGGGGCGGCTCTCGCGCGAAACCATAGATCACACAGACCTCGACGACGACCTCAGAGCGGGGCGGATAACCCGTGAGAAAGCCGCCCGCCAGCAAAACCGCAACGTCATCAATCGCGCGCTAGGCGTCGAGCCGGAGGTCGAAGTCGAGGTAAAAACGATTCACGTGCATGAGGGAGCGCGTTTGCTGCTGTGCAGCGACGGCATCTACCGACATCTGGCGGACGACGAAATCGCGCGCCTCCTTGCAGAACACGAAGATCCGCAACGGGCCGCCGACGAGTTGAAGCGAGTGGTCTATGAACGCGGCGCTGAAGACAACCTCGCAGCCGTAGTCGTACAGGTGGGCCGCGCCCGTCAGGTTGCGACGGCCGGGTCGGGCGGACGTATGCACACATCGCAAAAATCCCTCGAAGCGAGCGCCGCCGCGCCTTCGCCCGCAGCGCGTACCGGCATCCCGAATCGCAGCGGGCGTATTCAGGTAGAGTTGAGCAGCGAGACTCGCTCGCAAGAGAGCATGGCATATAAGCGCACGGGAGCGGAACCGCCTGAACGTCAGGAGAGAAGCTCCGCCCTGCGAAAGTTGATCTACGTGCTGATGGCGCTCGTGCTTGCGGCAGGCTCTTTTTATGGCGGGCTTCGAGCGTCAGAGTTTGTAAAGAGGCCGCCGTCTGAGCCGAACGCTGCAAACGGTGAGAGCGATCCGCTGCGCGCCGGACGGGAAGCATTCGAGCGGGGCGATTATCAGGCGGCTATCGCGCAGTTTGATTCGATTTTACAGAGCAAGCCGGACCACGCGGAAGCTCATTACTGGATGGGGCGTGCGCAGCTTGAAGGGCGTGAATACCAGAAAGCCGCGCAGAGCTTCGAGCAGGCCATAAATCTCAAGCCTGCGATGAAGGATGCTTATCTTCAGGCGGCAGCGGCTTATGAAGCTGCGGGGGAAAAGAATAAAGCAGCCCAAATGCTCTCACGCTACGGCGAAGAGAGGCGAAAGGCTCAACGATGATATGTCAGCTATCAGCTATCAGCTATCAGCCGTCAGCTTTCTGAAGACTGATGTCTGATGTCTGAAGATTGATGGCTGAGGGCTGACGGCTGACGACTGAGAGAGCAGGAATCACAGTGGCGGAGTTGAGACTCGATAACAGCATAGTCGATGATCGCTACCTCGTGGAGCGATGCCTCGGACGTGGGAGCTATGCGGAGATATTTCTCGCCTTCGATCAATCGGGCGAGAACGCCCCCGTAATAATCAAGGCGCTGAATGCCTGGCTGCAAGGCACGCCAGACCCCGATCTTGAACGCACGCTGGTCGAGAATTTCGAGAACGAAGCCATCGCCTTAGACCAGGTGCGCCATCCGAATATCATACGCCGCCTCGGACACGGCACGGCCGCCGATCTCGAAACGGTGCTCTTTCATTACATCCTGCTCGAATACATGCCGGGAGGCGACCTGCTCGAAGTATGTCGCAAGCGAAGGTTCGCAGTCTCGGACGCGCTCTTCTATTTTCAGCAGGTGGCCGAGGCGCTCGCCTTTGCGCACAGCCGCCAGGTCATTCATCGGGATATAAAACCGAACAACCTTCTGCTCTCGGCAGATCACCTCACGATCAAGGTCGCGGATTTCGGCGTGGCGAAGATGGCAGTCGGCGACGATACCGAAATCACTCGCGTGGGCACGAACGTCTATGCCCCGCCCGAGCATCATCCCGACAGCACGACCGAAAGCCTCAATGAAAAGCTGACTCCCTCGGCCGATATTTATTCGCTTGCGAAGACTATATACACCACGCTGACCGGCAGCGCCCCGCGCCAGTTCGCGCGTCGGCCCATAGATGAATTGCCCGCCGATCTTATGTCCGAGGCGTGGGGAGGGGAGCTTCTTCGAATTCTGGCGCGAGCCACCGCATCGCGACCCTGTGACCGCTACGGTTCGGCGCAGGAATTCTGGGAAGACTTCGCCCGCCTGGACGCCTATGTATGCGACGATCAGGAAAGCGACCCTGAAGCGACCATAGTGCGTTCGCGACTGAGCGGCACGAGCAGCGCCGAGCAGGCCGCTGCAATGCCTCACTTTCAGACGCTCGCCGGCGCAACTTATCGGAAAGCCCCCGCGCAAAAAGCGCGCATAGTCGTAGACCTCCCGCAACGTCCGCCTCAACCTCTATACATTCCGCCTGCCGATCAGACTTCAACAGTCGAGACGGCCGCCCGTCCGGGCGATGGACCTGTAGAGGCGAGAGATAGGCACGCCACGGCCGCACAGGGCGAAACGCAGGTTCTTACAAGCGAAAAAGGCATTGTGACTGTAGGCACGAAGAAAGGGGTGGCGAACGAGGATATGGAGCAGTCTTTCTTCGATGATGTTCGCGCAATAGTCGGATCGGAATGGTTGCGCCGCGTATTCGTCATATTTCTGGTGGCGGCGCTCGTAGGGCTTGTGGCCTCCACCTATTTTTACTTTGCCGATAATGGTCCGATTCTGCCTTCGATATTCAACACAGGTCCTTCCAGAGACGGCGCGGTTGCAAACGCGCCCAGAGTCAACATGCGCAGCGAGCCGCGGGTCTCGGATAATGTACTGGCCGAACTGCCGGAAGGAACGCGGGTCCGCGTGTTGGAAAACCAGAGCGGGTGGGTGAGGATAAAGGTGTTGAGATGGGCGGGCGATGCGCCTTCGAATGGGCCTGACAGCGGATGGATAGACGGCCGCTACGTCAGGCTCGATTGACCTGGCGCTCAAAATCGCGTTCTTGCGGCGAAGGAGATGAAGACATGCGTATTCAGAACTGGTTCGAGAGTCTGAGGAAGTGGATAGACGGCGAGGAGGATCTCGACGAGCAGGGCGAGCCTCGTCCGCGTTCGAAGTGGGATGATTTCCTCGTGGCTATCGCCCGCGAAGTGGAGCAATGCATGCAGCGCGAGATGTTCACCCCTCCCGGCGGACCCACTTATGTGCCGCGCGAGTACATAGTCTTTCTCAACCCTGAAGACGACGCCGAGTGGCAGGGCGAAAAACGTGAAGGTCTCGAACGCGGTCTCCATTACGTGCTTTCGGAGCGGGCGAAAGAACTCGCTGGCGAAACCGATTTTCAGACTCGAACGCTCGCCATAGAACTGCGCGTGGACCCAGGTCTTGAGCGAGGGCGCTTCCGCGTGCAACACGTGTGGGACACCGAAGCGGAAAAGACCATGGTCAAACCGCGCAAACGTGCCGAGCCTGTGCAAATGGAAACGACCGTCCCGGCTGAAGAGAGCGAAGACGAAAAGACAATAGTGCGGCCGCGCAAGTCTGCTACTCCGTCTTTCTCAATCCTTGTGCAGCGCCAAACGGCGGCGTCTGATGATGCTCCTTCCGACATTCGCCCCTTCTTCAAAGATGAGATCACAATAGGTCGCGGCTCGCGCCAGGTAGAGGTCGATCTTAAATTGGAAGGCGATCTCGAAGTGAGTCGCAAACACGCGACCCTCACGCGGCGCGGCGACGCGGAGTTCACCATAACCTGTCACGGGGCGAATCCCTTAGTCATAGACGGCGGCCGCGAGATAGCCGCGAACGAAAGCGCCGAGGTCAAACCGGGAGATAAGATCGTCATTTGCAGCTACGAACTCAGCATTCAATAAAGGCAAAAGGCAAATTTTGACCACAGATCACACAGATTTCGGCCACAGAAACACACAGAAACACACAGACCAGAAATCCTGTAGAAGGCCCTGCCTTCCACTGTGCGATTGCGGTGTGATTGCGGTGGCCGTGTAAGAAAGAAATCTCTGTCTGTGTTATCTGCGGTTGGTTCGAAGAATGAGCATCCATACTTTTTACTTTTACCTTTTGCCTTGATACGTGGGAGGAGAACGTGCGCAGAAGAGTCTCTTTAGCCATTCTTTTACTGTTGCCTGCTTTGTTTGCGCCATCGGGTTGGAATGCGGCGCAATCACAGTTGCCCGCGCCCGTCGTGCTCATCTCGATAGACGGGTTGCAACCTGCTTATGTTATCGAAGCCGACAAACACGGCTTGAAGATACCGAACCTGCGCCGCCTGCTTGTCGAAGGGGCGCACGCTTCGGGAGTCAGGCCCGCGCTTCCTACAGTGACATATCCGAACCACACAACCATGGTCACGGGCGTATCACCGGCCAGACACGGCATCATCGCCAATACTCCTTTCGACCCTTTGAGCAAAAATCAGGGAGGGTGGTACTGGTATGCAGAAGACATTCGCGTTCCGACGCTCTGGGATGCGTGCGCGAGTGCCGGTCTTGCGACGGCGAGTGTGGACTGGCCCGTGACGGTCGGCGCAAATATAACCTACAACATAGCGCAGTACTGGCGCGCCGGGACGCCCGACGATCTCAAGATCATTCGCGCGCTGTCTACGCCCGGACTTTTGACCGAAGCCGAACGCGCGCTCGGCCCTTACCCTGAAGGGAACGACTACACGCTCGCCGCAGACCGCCGCCGCGCGGCATTCAATGTCTTCCTGCTCGAACAGAAGAAGCCGCGCTTTTTAACCTGTTACTTCTCAGGGCTAGACACCGAGCAGCATTCGAGCGGGCCTTACAGCCGCGAGACCTTCGCCGCGCTCGAAGAGATTGACGAACTTGTGGGCGAGGTCCGCAAGGCGGCCGAAAAGACGGGAGGGGGCCGCGCCGTGATCTGCGTGGTCTCCGATCACGGATTCGTTCGCACAGACAGGGCTGTGCATATCAACTCAGCCCTGCGCGAGGCGGGTCTCATACAATTCGACGACAAAGGCAAGGTGAAATCCTGGCAGGCTTACGCATGGAACTCAGGCGGGTCGGCCGCTGTCATGCTCGAAAACCCTAAAGACGATGAAGCGCGCAAGAAGGCCGAAGAAGCCTTGAAGCGCCTCGCCGGGGGCACGGACAAAGCCGTTCATCAAGTGCTCGATCAATCGGAGATTCGCAAATCGGGAGGTTTTCCCGGCGCGGCTTTCGTGGTATGCCTGAGCGCAGGGTTCAGGACAGGCGGCAATCTGCAAGGGCCTTCCGTCACTGCGGAGAGAGCGGCCGGAACGCATGGCTATTGCCCTGAGATAAAAGAGATGGATGCGACTTTTTTAATAGCCGGTTCGGGCGTTCCGTCAGGCCGCGCCCTCGGTCGTATAGACATGCGCGATGTGGCTCCGACGCTGGCCGCGCTTTTAGGTATCGCCCTCCCTTCGGCTGAAGGGCGAGATTTGCTGAAAAAATGACATCCGATCACAGGCTGATTAAAATTCGACTGGAGCGTAAATGGAAAAAGTCAAAGAAGTTATAGAGAGCACGAACAAGAATCTCCCTCAAAAAATTGCAATAGGCGCGGCTGCATTGATAGTCGTCTTCCTGCTCGGATATGTCCCGTCCTGCGTGGGCGCTCGCAACGCCGAAGAGCAGAGGGCGGAGTTGGAAAAGAAGCTGAAGATGGCCGAGTTGCGAAGCCAACTCGGGATGGCCAGCTACGAGGCCAATCGAAACAACTATGCCAACGCGTCTGAATTCTCTACAAACTTCTTCAACGGCCTGCGAGCCGCAATCGACAGCGCCGAAGACGACGAGGTGAAGAAAAAACTCCAGGCCATGATGGCGCTCAGAGACGAGATAACGACCAACCTCGCGCAGGCAGACCCCGTGGTCAAAGAGAAGCTTGCCCGTATGTACGCGGATTTCTATCGGCTATTAGCTATCAGCCATCAGCCGTCAGCCGTCAGTCTTCAGCCGTCAGACATCAGGGCAAGTATTCAACCACCGTATTACACAGATATACTGCGCGCGGGAGGAATTGACAGTTTCCCTCAATTCGCAGAATTGCGCAAACACTTGCAGGCAGGATGCCTGCGCTCCCAGGAAAAGCTCCCATT
>JAKEHD010000776.1 GCA_022615215.1 Blastocatellia bacterium | reverse complement strand
GATTTTCTCTAAAAACGACATCTCTGCAAGGCATGCAGGCAGGATGCCGAAGAAAGAAATCTTTATGCGCTCCCAGGCCAGGCATTTCTCTTTGTCAACCTACTTTGCAACAGCCCTGATAGGAAATCTTCGGTTGAGAAAAGATGGAGTGAGTGTTTTGAAGATAAGAGGGTCACGCGCCTCGCCCGCTGTCCGAGCGTAGACGATTCATCAACTCTCTCACTTCAGCGAAAAGGGCGGCGGCCCTTTCGGCGGTGATGCCTATTTTCAAGACGCCCGCCGGGGTGAAATTCGCTCCCGTGCTCGCTACCACTTCGACCAGCTTATCGGGATCGATCGTAGCCTTCTCGCTGAATTTCACAGCAAGCCGGTCGCCTTCGCGGTCTATCGAAACTATGCCGAGACGGGAGGCTTCGCGGCGCAGCCTCACGTACTCGAAAAGGTTTTCGACCGTCTCCTGTATGGGACCGTAGCGGTCTTCTATCTCGGCATGTACGGAAACGAGTTCTTCTTCGCTTTCGGCCGAAGAGATGCGCTTGTAAGTCCTCAGCCGCTGGCTCGCGTCGTATATGTACTCTTCCGGTATGCGGATATCCACGCCCAGGTTGATGGCCGTCGAAACTTCATCCTCTATAGGCTCGCCTTTCAATTCGCGCACCGTGCGTTCGAGCATCGTTCGGTAGAGGTCGAAGCCTATCGCGTCTATGTGGCCCGATTGCTGGCCGCCGAGCAGATTGCCCGCGCCTCTCAGTTCAAGGTCGAGCGCCGCAACTCGAAAGCCCGCGCCGAGGTCGGAAAACTCTCTTATGGCCGCAAGACGGCGGCGCGCTATCGGCGTAAGGTCTTCTTCGGAAGGTATTAGCAGGTAAGCGTAAGCGCGGCGATTCGAGCGGCCCACCCGCCCACGCAATTGATAAAGCTGCGACAGTCCGTAACGGTCTGCGCGGTTGATAATGATGGTGTTGGCGAGCGGGATGTCTATGCCGTTTTCGATTATCGTGGTCGCAATCAGTACGTCGAGTTCGTGGCGTATGAATTTCAACACGACGTCTTCAAGCGCGCGCTCGCCCATCTGCCCGTGCCCCACGCCTATCCGCGCCGAGGGGACGAGCCTCGTTATGAGTTCGGCTATCGCATATATGGTCTCCACGCGGTTGTGAACGAAGAAGACCTGCCCGCTGCGTTGAAGCTCAAGCTCGACTGCGCTGCGGATTATGCCTTCGGAAAACTGCACGACATGGGTTTGAATCGCGAGCCGGTCGCGCGGCGGCGTCTCTATGACCGACATATCTCTGAGTCCCGCGAGCGACATATTGAGCGTGCGCGGGATGGGTGTGGCCGACATAGCTATCACGTCCACTTTTTTTCGCATATGCTTTATGCGCTCTTTATGAGCGACGCCGAATCGCTGTTCTTCATCGACGACGAGCAAGCCCAGGTCTTTGAAGCGAATGTCTTTTGAAAGCAACCTGTGCGTGCCGACGACTATGTCGACCGTCCCGGCTTCGATATTTTTTATGACCTCTTTCTGCTCTTTCGCAGTTCGAAAGCGTGAGAGCATCTCAATACGCATGGGAAAAGCGCCGAAGCGTTTCTGAAAGGTCTTGAAGTGCTGATAGACGAGCACGGTGGTCGGAGCGAGCAGAGCGACCTGTTTGCCTTCCATCACTGATTTGAAAGCGGCGCGCATGGCGACTTCCGTTTTGCCATAACCGACATCGCCCACTATCAGCCTGTCCATAGGCTCGGCGTTTTCCATGTCGGATTTTACGTCTTCGATGGTCGATTCCTGATCGGGCGTAAGCTCGAACTCGAAGGCGTCTTCGAACTCTTGCTGCCAGGGGGTGTCCGCGCCGTAAGCGTGTCCGCCTACAAGCTTGCGCTCGGCGTAGAGCTTCAAAAGCTCTTCAGCCATGTCCTGCATGGCGCGTTTGGCGCGGGCTTTTGTTTTTTGCCATCCGATGCCGCCGAGCCGGTCGAGTTGAGGCGTGTGCCCTTCGCCCGCCGAATATCTTTGAACGAGGTCGAGCCTTTCAACGGGCACATAGAGCGTTGCGCCGTCGGCATAAGTGAGCAGCATGAATTCGCGCACGCCGCTCGCGTTGCGTTCCAGCCCCGCCGCCGAATTGCCCGTCGGACTGCCTGCGGTTGCAATCTGCCTGAGCCCTTGAAACCGACCTATGCCGTGATCCACGTGCACTATGTAATCTCCCGTTTTGAGATCGCCCAGGTCCGAAAGAAACGCCGATAGCTTGCGTGCCCCGCGCGCCTTTCGTGGAAGCCTCGGCGGCGCAGGCGCTCGCTCGATGTCACCGAAAACGTCGCTTTCGTCCATCACGCAGAGACCCGCAGGCACGAGAGTGAAGCTGTTTGCGAGATTGCCGACCGTGACTATCAGGCGGCTCACAATCTCCGCGCGGCCGCTCGACGCGCAAGCGTCGAGCGAAGGCAGAAGCTGCGCCGTGAGATCGTACTCGCCGAGCATCTCGACCACGCGCTCGGCAAGACCGAGGCTCGGCATAACGAACAGATTCCTCTGCTTGCCTGCGAAGGGTATTACTCTATCTTCGGCTTTGAGGTCACTCGTGAGATCGCGCACACGTCCGTGATAACGTCTGGTCGATTGCGAAATAAAAGGGATGTCGGGCGTCTGGTCAGGCAGCGTAAAGAGGAAGAGGTGTTTGGAAGGATGAGGGATGAAGGATGAAGGATGAATGCTACTCGCTTCTTTTTCATCCTTCATCCCTCCGCCTTCATCCTTTCCGAATCCCTCCGGTCCCCTGCTCCCCTGCTCCTCCGCTCCCCTGCTCCCCTGCTCCTCTGCTCCTCTGCTCCCCTGCTTCGTTGCCGCTTCCGTGCTCGTTTCAGCGAGCGACTCGATTCGAAATTGCTCGTCGGTAGCGGCGGCATCGCGCCCAAGCAATCTAAGCTCTATGCGAGAGATGGAATCTATGCGCGCTCGTAATTCATCGGGCGTCAGGAAGAGCTTGTCAGGCGGCAGGGCGAGTTCGCCCGCGTCGTCTGCCATCGAGAAACGGTCTTCGAGATAGTTGTAAAGCTCGGCTGCTCCCTTTTCTATATCGGAGGGTTCGTCGATTATGAGAACAGCGCCCTTGAAATGATCGAACGCAGACGAAGCGAGCGGGCGTGTGAGCGGGATCAGGTATTCCCATCCGGGAAACGGCTCGCCGTGCTCTGCGTGAGCGAGGCGTGCGCGCAGGTCTCGCCGGAATCGGTCGTCGCCGAAGTGTTTGCGGGCCGCATTCGCCCAATTGAGAAATTCTTTGCGCCTCACCGTCAGCTCGCGCATGGCGACGATTCGTGATTCTTTTATACGGCCTGTAGAGCGTTGCGTGCCGGGGTCGAATTCGCGCACGGAATCAATCGTGTCGCCGAAGAACTCTATGCGATGGGGCGCGTCGTGCGCGGGCGAAAATATATCGAGTATGCCGCCGCGCAGGCTGAATTCTCCGACTGCGCCGACGGGTTCTTCGCGCACGTATCCGCCTGCGATGAGCAGATCGACTATCAGTTCGGGCGGCAGGTCATCGCCTACGCCGAGCGTCAGGTTGGAAGATTCGAACGCTTGAGGCGAGACGGTGCGTTCGGCCAATGCGCCGAGCGATGTGAGAATTATGCGCGCCTCTCCGCGCGCGGCTCGATAAAGGGCGAGCGCCCGCTGTTCGAGGACTTCGGCGTGAGGCGACGTGCCATCGTAAGGGTCTGTTTCGGTGGCGGGAAAGGCGAGCACCTCAGACGAGCATGTTTCGATCCCGTTCAAGGCCGAGTAGAAGAACTCTGCGTCGGGCTGAAACTCTTCGACTTCTCGATTCGAGCGCGCGACGAAGATTATGGGACGGTCGAGCTTCTTTTCAATCGCGGCGAGCACGAGCGCCCGCGCGCTCCCTGCAAGGCCGGATATGACGGCCACGCGACGGCCCGCGACGGTCTCTGAAGCGAGCCGTTC
>JAKEHD010000148.1 GCA_022615215.1 Blastocatellia bacterium | reverse complement strand
GGTATCTCAGTTCAAAACTGTCATTTCATCCCGCGCGCAGTATAATCTGTGGTTGAAGAACTGGCCGTCGAGGGACGAGCATGAGCAGCTATCCCGCACGCTACGAGTCGGACATATTATTGCGCAACGGTTCCACCCTGAGCCTGCGCCCCATAAGACCCGATGATGCGCCTGCGCTCAGGGCGTTGCACGGTCGGCTTTCGCCCCGCAGCGTCTATTTCCGCTTCTTCGCTCCCGTTCCGGAACTGAGCGAGGAGAGGGCCGCCGAGCTTGTCAACGTGGATTATCAAGACAGCTTCGCGCTCGCAGGCGAACTCGGCGGGCGCATAGTCGCCGTCGCCCGTTATTATCGAGATGAAAAAGACTCAAGCCGCGCTGAGGTCTCTTTCGTCACCGAAGACGCATTGCAGGGACTTGGCATCGCCAGCCGCATGCTCGAACGATTGGCCGAAATAGCGCGCGAGCACGCAATAACCACCTTCGATGCTTATGTGATGGGCGACAATCGCAAGATGATGGATGTGTTCGTGCGGTCGGGATTCGAAGTGAAACGCAGGCTCGACGGCGGGGTATTCTATGTGACTTTTCCTATCACGCCCACCCCGCAGTACGAAGAGCAGGCCGCCCGTCGCGCTCAAGAGGCGGCCACCGCTTCGATGAAGGTGTTTTTCGAACCTCGCTCGGTAGCAGTCATCGGGGCGGGACGCGAGCGCGGCACCATAGGATCAGAGATATTTCATAACCTGCTTGCAACGGGCTTTCAGGGGAAACTCTATCCTGTAAACCCCAAGGCCGATTTCATAGAATCGCTACGCGCTTACCCGCGCATAGGCGACATTCCCGAAGAGGTGGACCTCGCCGTGATAGTCGTCCCGGCTGAAAACGTAGACGCCGTCGCGGACGATTGCATAGCCAAAGGCGTGCGAGGGATGGTCATCATCAGCGCAGGCTTTGCCGAGACGGGTGCCGAAGGCCGTGCAAGAGAAACGGCCTTGCTTGAAAAACTCAGACGGGCGGGCGTTCGCATGATCGGTCCCAATTGCATGGGATTATTGAACACCGACCCGAAGGTCGCGCTCAATGCAACATTCTCTCCCGTCTATCCGCCTGCGGGGCGCGTGGCTATGTCTTCTCAGAGCGGCGCGCTCGGACTTGCGATACTCGATTACGCGCGCCGCCTCCGTCTTGGCATCTCGACATTCGTTTCTGTAGGGAACAAGGCCGACGTATCGAGCAACGACCTCATACAATACTGGGCCGAAGACCCGCGCACGGGCGTCATACTTCTATATCTCGAAAGCTTCGGCAATCCGCGAAACTTCGGTCCTATAGCGCGGCGCGTGGCGCGCGCAAAACCCATAGTCGCTGTGAAATCGGGCCGCTCGCGCGCAGGCATGCGCGCCGCTTCGTCGCACACGGGGGCGCTCGCGGCCACAGACGCCGTTACGAGCGCGCTCTTTCGCCAGGCCGGGATAATTCGCACGGACACGCTCGAAGAGCTTTTCGATGTGGCGAGCCTGCTCGCACATCAGCCCGTTCCGGCAGGGCGGCGCGTCGCCATACTGACGAATGCCGGAGGGCCTGGGATTCTCGCAGCCGACGCCTGCGAAGCGCAGGGGTTGGAATTGCCTACGCTCGCGGATGAGACTGTGGCCGAGTTGCGATCTTTTCTCCCGGCGGCGGCAAGCGTCGCAAATCCCGTAGACATGCTTGCTCACGCAAAGCCTGAGCATTACTCGCGAGCATTGCGCGCGTTGTTGAAAGACGAGAACGTCGATTCCGTCATAGTGATATTCATCCCGCCGCTCGTCACCGACCCCGAAGATGTAGCGAAAGAGATAGTCGAAGGGGCGACTGACGCGGGCGATAAACCGATCCTTGCAAATTTTTTGAGGGCCGAGGGAGCGCCCGAAATTCTTGCAGGCATCCCGACATATATGTTCCCGGAGGCGGCGGCTTCGGCGCTCGCGCGTGTGACCTCTTACGGAGAGTGGCGCGAGCGACCTCTCGGCACCGTGCCTGATCCCGTTTGCATTCGTTCGGCTGATGCGGAGGCGGTTATAGAACGCGCGCTCGAACGCGGGGGCGGATGGTTAAGCCCCGTCGAGATCAACGAATTATTCGATGCCGCAGGCATCCCCATAGCCGCAACCCGATTGACGGCAAATTCTGACGAAGCGGTTGAAGTTGCAAAAGAGATAGGCTTTCCGGTCGCCCTGAAAGCGGTGGGACCGGCGATCCTTCACAAGACCGAAGTGGGCGGAGTCGTGCTCAACCTTGCGGACGAATCTACCCTCCGAGACGCTTATGAGGATATGGTATCGAGGCTTGGAGAAGACCTCAGCAGCATAGCCGTTCAACAGATGGTGCGGGGCGGAGTGGAAGTGATGGTCGGGGCGGCGCTCGATCAGACATTCGGGCCGCTCGTCATGTACGGCAGCGGCGGCACGCTCGTCGAGATGCTCAACGACGTGGCTTTTCGCATTCACCCGCTCACGGACATCGACGTTCAGGACATGATGGATGAGGTCAAGGGCACGGCCTTGCTGAGAGGTTATCGCGGAGCACAGCGGGCGGATGAAGCGGCGCTCCACGATATTATCTTGAGAGTTTCCTGTCTGCTTGAGGTATGCCCTCAGATACAGGAGATGGACGCAAATCCCGTCAAGGTTCTCGAAGAGGGAGCTATCGTCGTAGACGCGCGCGTGAAGGTAGACCATCTTGCGGAGCCTGTCCCGACACATCGGATAGCTTACTGAAAAACGGTTGTCTGCGGCTGGGATAATCTCAGCCCACGACCGTAAGTCGTGACTGATACACTTATTGAACAGTCTATCGTCTCACAGGCCAAGCTCTTTCAATGTCGAAGCAAGCCTACGAGCGATAATCTCATGCCACAGACGATTCGGATGCCCGTCTACAGGGACTCTCAGTTCGCTCGTGCTCAGGCCGGTCAACACCAGATCATCGTATATCGCTACGACCCTGACGCCGCTTTTGTCGGCAAATACCGCTTCCAGTTTATCGTGAAGTTTCAGAGCCTCTTCCGGGTAGTCGTCGAATGATTCACCTACCTTATTAAAAATGGGAAACAGCGCCACTATCAGCGGAATGTCCTTCTCACGGCAAAGCTCGTAAATGCCGAGCAACGAATCGCGACAGACCTTCCAGGATTTCGAACCGTCCTGATAATGCTCCAGGATGGTTCTGTAGGATATCTCTGTGATCGTATCTTGATAGATCCAGTTCACGCCGGAATCCAGTATCTTCACGAGCCTGTAAGTATCGGAAAGGTTCTCGAAGCTTCCGCTCGTGGTGACCCTGAGTATGGGGCTTGCTCGCGAAAGCTCTTTCTTGAGAATTTTGCCATACTTGCCGCTGCCGGAATCTTTCTTCCCGCCCAGATGCGCGTCATTGTGCATGGTGAAACCGAGTATGACGGCGTCGGGTTCCAGGCCGAGCAGGTCACGCTCTTTCATATATTGATACTCCTGGCGAGTATTCATACCCTGGTGCCCGGCGTTTATGCTCTCATAGCGTCTGCCTTCGTTCCCGTCGAGCATCTTCTCCATTTGAACCAGGAACGGATCCGTATCGCCGACCGCCATTCCGAACGTGAATGAATCGCCTATGCCGAGGATGCGAACCGTGCCGGGAGGCTTGGCGGGGGAAAACTCTTTTCCGCGGAATCCGAATGAATTAATGCTTACCATCGCGCCTGCAAGATAGCCGCTCCAGCCCGGCGTGTAATCGAACCCCATCGCGTTTTTCGTTCTATACATCAGACCCGTATCCTGCTTCAGTTTCGGAGGCAGGTTGAGCAGTCTCAGCGCGCCTTCCAACAGACATAAGAAGACGGCGAAGATTATCAATGAAAACAGGAACTGTTTCGTTCTCGAAATTCGGATTTCAGGCTTCTCTCGCTCCGCTTCGGCCTCTGTCGTCGGACCCTCAGGAGAAGCATTTCGCCTGCCGAAAACCAATCTGTTCAGGCGCAGATAAAGATTTGATGGGCTGAAATTCATTCCTATCCTCTGATCTGTTTCGGATTGCCCGAATATGATAGATTCCGCATCGCTGTGAAGATGCTGCTTACTCGGATGATACTATATGAATGCCCCAACTCGCGCAAGCGAAGGGGGAAATGCGAATATTCACGGTTGTGAGTCTTGCTCGCATTTCCGGCAATTTGACACCCCTATGATCGGCTGATTACTATTCACATTTAGCTTTCAGGCGAGAGGGATAATGTGTCCGGGTCCGCAACTCAAACAATCAGCGTCGAAGACTCGATACCTGGTGACGACCGGGTGCGTGAGACCGGAAAAGCAAGCTCTGCGATTGGTTCGATCATCAGCTACGGATTGACGGGTGGAGCGGCGGTCTTTCTACTCAGCCTGATCGAATATGGCGATCTGAGCCTTCAATCCTCGTCCCTCTTCGCATCCTTCTCCGAGAGACTGGTCCTTTTCTCATACTTCAGTTTGAGCCTGCTGTCGGGGGCGATAATCGGATTGCTGACGGGGGCGTTCGTGTACGCGGCCTCATTTCTTGTAAAGACGCTTGAATGGGCTTTGGCGAAGACGGGCAAACCTCGCGTGTGGCACAGACCGCTTGCGGGATTAGTTACAGCCGCGTTTGCCGCTTTCCTCTTGAACCAGCACCCGAGCGTTCACGCTTACGTCATAGCCCTTATAAGAGAAGCCGAAAAGTTCGCATCACTCAGAGCGACCCTCTTGAATAATGAGCGATTGATTTCTTACCTGATAGTGATGGGACTCGTGATTTCCTGCTGGGCGGTCTGGCGTATGGTCCGCGCCTCAAGCTCTATGACTGACCTTACCCGCGCGCAATGGTTTCTGGTCCTCGCGGTTTCAATCTTTGTCGGCTATATAATCGATTCCCGCGTCGAAGTGCAGCTTTACGAATACAGCCTGCACCGCTCGATGTTCCTGTTCAACCTGACCGTCGCTATGGCCCTTGTGGGCACACTCCATCTGTCATCGCTCCGTTTGAGATCGTTCTGGACCGGGATGAAGCCTTACGCGAAGAAGACCTCGCTCATCATCGCATTCATAATCGTAATCGCATCGGCGGCCTTCACCTTCGCGCGCTTTGACAGCAACCAGTCGCTCAAGAATATTCTTTTTTATCGCACAGTCCAGGCCAAACAGCATTTCAAGCTCTTCCAGTGGGCGATGGATTTCGACCGCGACCGATACTCTGCTCTCCTCGGCGGCGGAGACTCGGACGACCGCCGGGGCGACATCAATCCCGGCGAGATGGAACTACTCGCCGATGGCATCGACAACAACTCGATAGGGGGCGATCTCACTCAGAAAGACATCGATGATTGGCGGGCCGCATTCACCTCATTGCACGCGGCCGCTCCTGCGCCCGCCAACAGGTACAATGTGATTTTCGTCTTCATAGACGCGCTGAGACCCGATCACCTGAGCGATTATGGCTACGCGCGAAAGACCAGCCCCAATATAGATAAACTCGCCGCGCGGTCTTCGGTCTTCGAAAACGCTTACGCCCCCGCGCCCGACACTTACGGGTCTGTGCCCCGGTTCATGCAGGCGAATTATTGGGACGGCCACCTCGAAACCTGGACCGAGGTGCTGACTCGCAACGGCTACGACAGCCTTTTTTTCCCGCGCAGGCAGAAGTTCATGCGACGCCACGTGAAAGGGGTTAAGGTCGTAGAGCAGGCCAAAGTGAGGACGTGGAAAAAGACTATCGATGTGGCAATAGACGTGCTCGGCAATCGGGAGCCTGGCGCTCCGTTTTGCGCATACCTTTATTCTTTCGACCCGCACCTGCCTTATCTCAGACACGCGGAGTTCGATTTCGGACGGTCGCTCGCGAACCGCTACGACAGCGAGATCGCTTACACAGATTTTCATTTGGGGAGACTCTTCGAATGGATGGAGAGGTCGGGCCGAATCGAAGACACGGTCGTGGTCATAATGTCGGATCACGGCGAATCGCTCGGCGAGCGAGGCATCTACCGCCATTCATCGCAGCTTTATGACGATCAGATGCGCGTTCCCATCATAGTCTACGTTCCGGGCCTTCAGCCGCGCCGAGTGCCCGACTGCGTGAGCACCGTCGATCTGGGCCCTACGATTCTCAACTCCGTAGGTCTCGACCATCCGAAAGACTATCTCGGAGTGAGCCTTCTGCCTCTGATGCGCGGCGAGCCTTTCACCCATCCTCCCGTGTTCGGAGAGCAGATAAGCAAGGAAGCGTCTCCTTATGTGCGGCTCGATCGAAACATCAACCCTGAGCGGAGGAAATACATGGTCGTCACTCAGGACAGATACAAGCTCATTTACAATCGCAATCACTACAGCTTCGAGTTGTACGACCTCAAACGAGACCCCGGAGAAGAGCGCAATCTGTATGACTCAGAGCCTCAAAAGGCTGAAGAGATGAAATCCCTGCTGGGCCGGTTCATAGACGTGGAGCTTGTGATGAGGCCCTGGGATGCGGACGACAACAAGCATTCGCGCGGCAGGGAAAAGAAGATGAGGAAAACCCGCTCGCGCTAGACGTTCAGCCGTCAGCCGTCAGCTATCAGATTAAAGGCTGAAGACCGATGGCTGAGGACTGATAGCTGATAGATGTTTAAAGAGGAGATATTTCCAGTGCCCAATCCGTCGACTCAAGTCGCTCCGTCCGAATCGGCCATCCCGAAAGAGGCAATGACGAAGACCTCGCACAAGGCAGATGAGAAAAGATCGTTGCCCGCGTCGCTTGGAGGATACGCGATGGTGGGCGGGGCGGCTGCTTTATTGCTCGCTCTCGTAGAATGGATCGATACAAATATTCAACTCGCGCCGGTCTTCGAATCATTTTCCGAGCGCCTGATCTTCTCTGCTTACCTCAGCCTGAACCTGATGGGCGGAGCGTTGATAGGACTGCTCATCGGTCTGTTTACTCATACAGCTTTGCTGCTGAAAGGCGCAGCAGAGCGCGTGCTGTCGAGCGAGGGCGAAGTACAGCATAAAATTTTCCTTCTTACTGCACGCCGCACTGTTACGGGGTTTGGCATAGCCGCGCTCGCCGCTTTTTTATTGAACCAGCAACCGACCGTCAACCGCTACGTGATAGCGGTGATAAGGGAGGCCGAAAAGATAAGTTTCTTGAAAGACCCGCTTTTGAATCACGAGCGGTCGACTTCTTATCTGATACTGATGGGACTGGTGATAGCCTGCTGGGCGGTCTGGAAAGTCACTCGCGCTTCGAACTCTCTGGGCCGGTGGCCGCGAGCGGTGTGGCTTGCGGGTTTGATAATTCTAATGGCCGCCGCTTACTACATAGACTCTCGCCTGGAGGTGCAGCTTTACGAACAGACTCTGCACCGCTCGCTGTTTTTGCTCGACTTCGCTCTGGCGATGGCCTTTGCCGCCACGATCTATTTTTCCTGGCCCGGATTACATTCCTCATGGTTCAAGGCGGGGGCTGGAATGAGAAGAGGACTCGTGATTGGTGCTATCGTCGTGGTGATGGGGCTTGTGGCCTTTACCTTCTTTCATTTCGACAGGAACCACAACCTCAAGACACAGATATTTTATCGCACCACGCAGGCCAAACAGCATTTCAAACTCTTTCAATGGATATTGGATTTCGACCGCGACGGCTACAGTACATTCTTGGGCGGAGGAGACCCGAACGATTGGCAGGCAAGCATCAATCCCGGTCAGCCGGAGGTGATCGAAGACGGCATCGACAACAACTCGATAGGGGGCGACCTCACCCGGCAAGACATCGAAGAATGGAAGCGCGAGCGCGAATTGCTTTATACGCCGCCCGACCATCCTGCGCGTCCGTTCAATGTGATCTTTATCTTCATAGACACTTTGAGGGCGGACCACTTGAGCGCTTATGGCTATCATCGAAGCACCACGCCGAATATCGATAAGCTGGCCGCGCGCTCGTCTCTCTTCGAAAATGCCTATACGCCCGCGCCCAACACGTTCGAGGCCCTGCCCAAATTCATGCAGTCGTCTCACTGGGACGGTCACTTCCCCGCATGGACGGAAGTGCTGGCTCGCAACGGCTATCATACTATCCTCTTTCCAGGCCGGTTGCCTACCATGTTGCGACACTTGAAGGGCATCAAGGAGGTTGTGCATAAGAGGCCCAAAAGCCTCGAACGGAAGATCGATCTGATCATCGAGCGACTCAGCCTTCTTCCACCCGATCGCCCGTTCTTCGCTTATGTATATTCGTCTGACCCTCACAGGCCATATAAAAAATACGATGAGTTCGATTATGGTTCCTCTTTGACGGACCTCTACGACGGAGAGATAGCCTATACCGATTCACAGATGGGCAGAGTGTTCGACTGGCTTGAGGAGAGCGGACGAATTAATGACACGGTGGTGGTCTTAATGTCCGATCAC
This sequence comes from Blastocatellia bacterium, assembly GCA_022615215.1. Classification (GTDB taxonomy): domain Bacteria; phylum Acidobacteriota; class Blastocatellia; order UBA7656; family UBA7656; genus JAKEHD01. The sequence continues at coordinate 4,881 of JAKEHD010000148.1, read as the reverse complement.
GGAGAGTCGCTCGGCGAGCGCGGCATGTATAAACACTCCCGGCAACTTTACAACGAACAGGCGCAGGTGCCTATGATAGTTTATGTTCCGGGACTCGCGCCGCGCCGCGTGCCCGATTACGTAAGCACTATCGATTTAGGCACGACTATACTGAGCGCGGTGGGGCTTGAGCCGCCGAAAGAGTATGCCGGGGTGAACCTTTTGCCCCTTATGCGCGGCCAGCCCTTCACGCATCCGCCTGTGTATGCGGAGCAGACCAGTTCGGAGCCGTCTCCCTTCGTGCGCCCGCATCAACAGGTCAATCCCGAAGGCAAAAAGTACATGGTCATCACTCAGGACGGATACAAGCTGATTTACAATCGCAACTTCTACACTTTCGAATTGTACGACCTCAAGCAGGACCGAGGAGAAGAACGCAACCTCTACAATTCGCAGCCCGAAAGAGCCGAAAGCTTGAAAAAATTGCTGGGCCGGTTCATAGACATAGTCCTTGCAAGCAGGCCCTGGGATGCGGACGAAAACCAGTATTCCTTCGGTCCCACAGAGGATGAAGAGGACGAGAAATAATGGCAGGTATCGTCTGCAATGTTCGTTCGAGACCCGTCGGCTGTGAAGGAAGATTTCTGAATCGGAGAACTCATAAGGGCGAAACCAGGCGTCTTCGAGCGCAGGGATCAAAGGTGGACGGTATACAATTGCTACCTTTTGTTCGCAAGCAGGATGGTATTTTTCCTGTATGTTATAAAGAATCGCACAAGTGCAGTTGAGGTTATAACATTGGATTCCATCGGTCGCTGTATGTAGCTCAGTATTGTCTATGGTCCATAATCGAGCGCCGATAGGTTTTCCTGCAAGGAGTTGCGGGCTGCGAACTACGGACTCGAATGGAAATTCTCGGTCATTCGTGGCTTAATGGGTAGACTTGGCATAAGGGAGTGGCAAACTGAATGATCGATTCATTGCGCGATATGTATTCATCTCTTTCGTCAAATGTCGAGCGGCGGCTCTTCTCCGAATACGGGGCTGTCTTCGTGACAGCGGCCACTCCTCCGCCCACGATCATTTTCGCCGATGCAGTTGAAGTAGAAACATTCCAATCTTCATTGCGCGTAGAAGGCGCGGTCCTGGGAGTGTACTACATAGAACTTCAATCCCAGGCTATGGAACATCTGGCTCGCGCTACGGATGAGATTAGAAGCCGGGGCGGGTGCCTTACGGCGCGCGCAAGCGATGCCGGGCGGCGCTCGTTTGAAGATACCGTGCGGCTATGGACACGAAACGTCGATCGCGGATTGGATCATTGGGAGAGTTTAGACCGCATCAGCCCCGCGCGAGCGCGCGCGATTAGCAATCTCCCCCCGGCCGTCCAGGTTGAAGCGATATTGGAGTTGGAGGAGGCCGAGCAGCTTTATTTCGGCACATATTTCGACAGGTCCATTTTATATTCGGTGGCGGCCCCTGGCGCTTCTCAGCACCTCTCCATGCTTGCGTTCGACGCGACCGAATTTTCTGAAGAAGCCGTAGAGCGGACGCTCAATCGCCTCGGATGGTATCACACAGTGGCAAACGACCTGCCGCATTTCACCTTTCTCGGCCACAGTGAAGACGCTCTTCCCGAACTGGGATTGAAGCGTGTGTCCCGCCTCTATGACGGGCGCAACTATAACTTTTGGGTTCCCGAAATCAATGAATGCCGGATAATCGAAGCCTGAGCGCGACAGCCGCCGGCGTCTGCTCTGCCCTCCAACATCATAAAATAAAATTTACACCGTTTGTACGGGGTCGGATGAATTACACTTGAAAAATCAACCACTTACGTATATCTACTGAGATCTCTTCAGATTGAAAATCGATTCGGGTGAATTTTTTTGTTGACATTTTAGGGATTTTGTAATATAGCTAATGAGCTGTTTTTGTCGTAAGCCGAATTGCAAACATATTATTGACAATATCTAAGGATAGCCTCTCGTTATCCTTGTGTCTACCACTACAACTGCCTGTACTCTTTTAAAGCCGGAGGCCGACAGGCTGTTGAATTTTCGTAGTACATCGTGCTGATTCAAAGTCATCATGGGGGAGTGGCTTTGAGATAAATCAGTTATGCGCCTCCACGTCATAGGATATTTGTGTCTTTTGCCCGTTGCAAAATTATTCAGGACTTATCCGAACCATCATTACAGTGTGTGCTGCGTGTAGTGGTTTCTCAAAGGTATAAACAGGCTAAAGGTTGTTTTTGAGCTTGTGTGTCTATCTGCCGTGTAAAGGTGCTGTGGCCTGGGCCAGGTTTTGAAAGGCGCGTTGGCCCCGGCATCTGAATACTTTCGTCGTGCAAGCGGCGGGCGAATTCGGAAGGAATCAAAAAAAGCCTTTCGATCATGCGGCGAAAGTTCAGTAACTTGCTTCATCTATATCCCTGAAGACATGGCGAGGCTTTATGGGGCGCTACTCAGTAGGGGTGTCGCCGGATTCAGGATTTATGCGCAGGCTTCAGGTCGATTTGACTTTGATGTTTTCGATCTTCAACCTGTGCGCTCAAATGAAAGCCGATGCAACTTCCACGATTCGTTCGAGTCGCGGCCTTACCCTATGATCGGGTATGGTCATTCGGTTTTCGCGGAGCGCGTGTTCGGATCGTTGACGGAAATGCCTCCGCGATATCACCAGCAATCACCAGTGGATGAACACTCAATCTACATTTCGGTACTGAAAGGAGATTGTTATGTCAAAACCCTCCAGGAAAAAAAAGAATGGGAGTTTGACCAGAAGAGATGTGCTCAAAATGGGCGCGGCAACCGGAGCTGTGACCGTTTTGACATCAAGAAAGGCAAGTGCCGTCGATCACAACACACCTTCAGAGCCGGTACTTTGCACGCCGGAGCCTGACCAGAGTCCGCCGACTACTCCGTTTAGGGACGAACTGCCGGTTATATTTCCGGCCATACCCAAGCTGTTCATGTTCCCCGCGCCGACCAAAGCGGCCAATATCGCGGGCGGAGAAGCCCCTCGTGCGGATCATCAGCGATGGGAGGAATTTCTGCCTGATGTGAGGTATGAGTTGGAGGCAAAGCCCGGACTCCATCGCTTCCACTCTGACTATGAGCCGTCTTATGTTTGGGGCTTCGATGGCAAATATCCGGCCCCGACGATTCTTAATGCCTATGGCCACCCGACGCTCGTGCGCTTCAGGAACAGCTTGCCGGCCATGACCTCGACCTTTGGCAGGAATGAGATCACAATCCACCTGCACAACGGGCACACGGCCTCTGAAAGCGACGGTTTCGCGGGCGACTTCTTCGGAACGGGGTTCTTCAAGGACAATCACTATGCCAATGCTTACGCAGGCATCGATGCCTTTGGAGGAAACGGTGATCCTCGGGAGTTCATGCACACCTTCTGGTATCACGATCACCGGGCCGCTTTCACGGCCAACAACAACTACATGGGTCTCAACGGGATGTACATCAATTACAATGAGACCGATCCGGGGCATGAGTTCCCCACCCCGCACTCTCTCAGGCTGCCGAACTTTTACGGCATAACCGATATCCCGATCATCCTTACCGACAAAGTATTCTGCCCCACGGCCAACGGGCGTACAGAGATGTTCAATGAGCCGGGGGACAATGCTCCGGGCGGCGACAAATGGATCGTCAACGGAAAGATTCAGCCGTATTTCCAGGTCAGGAGGCGCAAGTACCGCTTCCGTCTTCTGAACACCGGGCCGGTAAAGACCTGGCGTCTAACTTTCATCAAGTCCGACGGAACAGTACTGCCTATGACGGCGGTTTCGGTTGACGCCAATTTCGTGGTACATCCGTACAATCCCGCGCCAATTACCGTGTACGTGGCCTCGCGTTATGATGTGATCGTTGACTTCTCCGACGTTGCGGTGGGCGATCATGTTTACCTCAAAGAGAACGCCGCGCAATTTGTCGGCGTCCCGACGCCTGACCCGGCACCGGGGCTGCCCATTGAAAACGTCGTGATGCGGTTTGACGTGGTTGGCGGGCCTTTCCTTCCCGATACGCCGCCGGTTCCCGATACGCTTTGCGAACTGCCCGACATGCCGGAGCCGGATGCATCCTTCGAGTGGACCTTCAAACTCGTTGCCGGAACCTTCCTGATCAATGATCTGGAGTTCGACGCCAACAGGGTCGACCATGTGATCCTACAGGGTACTACCGAAGAATGGCATCTGAGGAACAACGTCCTTGCGGGCAACTGGACCCATCCCGTGCATATTCACTTTGAGGAGGGCCGGGTACAAGAGCGAACGGTCAGGCCGGATCCTGTAAATCAGCCGGATTTGAACGTGACACTTCCGCTCGCTCCGAACGAGCAAACCGACAACGCGCGAAGGGATGTCTACCCGCTTGACCCGCAAACTACGGTGAGGCTCAGGATGCAGTTCAGAGATTTCCTCGGACGATACCTCATCCACTGCCACAACATGAATCATGAGGACGACTTCATGATGGTGCGGTGGGATATCGTCCAGACCGTTGCCGAACTGAAGAAGAAGAGACATGAGATCGCCATGCGGCGAAGAGAGGCCGGAGTACCAATAGAGGACGGACTGCCCAAGAATAAGAGAGGGGAGGTGCTGTCCTGATGAATAGAAGAAATTTGTTCACCAGCTTCGCAAAGGACGACAAGACACAGTCGGCAACTTCTTATGGGGCGACGCGGTTCACAAACGCCGTGCTCCGCACACAGGAAAACAAGGAGGTCAGGTTTTACGATGACCTCATCAAGGGCAAACAGGTGGTAATCAACCTGATGTACGCCACCTGCGAGGGTGCCTGTCCGTTGAACACCGCCAACCTGATTAAGGTTCACAAGGCTCTGAAGCATCGCATGGGCAAAGATCTGTTCTTCTAT
>JAKEHD010000775.1 GCA_022615215.1 Blastocatellia bacterium | reverse complement strand
CGTCTACGCCTCGTCGTCCTCGGTCTACGGCGTGAAGGACGAGCCCGACGTGCACGAGGGCCTGTCGCTGCAGCCGCTGACGCGGCTGAGTAGTTACCTCTCTTTTCCACAGAGCAGTCCGATTCGCTACTTCGGATCCATTATTCGATCTTCCTTGTGCTTCGCGAGCGCCCTCGCGTAGCGGCGCGTCAGCTCAGGCATGATCGTCTCTCCTTCGGGCGCTCGGTCGAGGCCGAATACCTCGCGGGGGAAATCCAGAGCCTCCTGTATGGACCAGATTTTCTCATGATCTTTCGGCGGCATTATCTCCGCCGGGTCGCCTACAGCTATCCACCCGATGGGCACTGTGGTATCGGGGGGAATTCGTGTCTTGATATGCACGACCCCGTTGATTCGCACCTCGGCCCGCTCGCATACACGCGCACCGTTGAAGATGGTCGCGCCCGTCGCAAGGAATACGTTGTCTTCGACAGTGCAGCCGGTCAGGTAAGCGCGCGGGCCTACAAGAACGTGATCGCCTATTCGCACAGGATGATGAGGCGTGGCGCGAATGACAGCCGTTTCCATTATGATCGAATGCGCGCCTATCTCGACCCGTCCGCCTTCGGCAGTGATGACGGCCCCGAAGAGCACGCGACTGTTTTCTCCTATGTGGACATCCCCGCATATCACAGCCGTCGGGGCTATGTAAGCCGATTCATGAATGCGCGGACTTTTACCCTGATGCTCGATCAACATGCTTGTTCACCTTAGCGGCTAGAAGAAAGAAATCTTTATGCGAGCGCGCCGTTGAGATAGCGCGATTCCAACCCGACGTAGCGGCGAAGCTCCATCATGATCTCTGAGAACTCAGGCGGCGTCAGCGATTGCGCGCCGTCTGACCATGCTTCCTGCGGGCGCGGATGCACCTCTATTATAAGGCCGTCAGCGCCTATGGCTATAGCCGCCTTCGACGCGGGACGTATAAGGCTGCGGCGCCCCGTCCCGTGCGACGGGTCCACTATCACAGGCAGGTGGCTCAGTTCATTCAACACGGGGACCGCCGCAAGGTCGAGCGTGTTTCGCGTCGCGGTCTCGAATGTGCGGATGCCGCGCTCGCACAGTATAACCTGATCGTTGCCGTGCGAGGCAATGTACTCGGCCGAGAGCAACAATTCCTTTATCGTGGAACTCATCCCTCGCTTGAGCAGGACGGGACGGTTCGCGCGGCCGAGCTTTTTAAGCAAGGCGAAGTTCTGCATATTGCGCGCGCCCACCTGAAGTATGTCCGCGTATTCGGCGACCACCTCGACATCTTCTGCGGTTACGGTCTCGGTGACGATCTTCAGGCCCGTGCGCTCGCGCGCCTCGGCGAGCAGTTTCAGCCCTTCCACTTCCAACCCCTGAAAGTCATAGGGCGAAGTGCGCGGCTTATAGGCCCCGCCTCTGAGCACCTGCGCGCCCGCGCTCTTGACCGCTTCGGCCGTCTCCATCAATTGATCGCGCGTTTCTACCGAGCAAGGGCCTGCCATTACAACGAACTCTGCGCCGCCTATTTCGAGGTCGCCCACGCGGACGACGGATTTTTCAGGTTTCATCTCGCGGCTGACGATCTTGTATGGCTGAAGTATAGGCACAACGTCGGCCACGCCGGGCCGCGAGCGCAGGCTGTGCAGGTGGTCTTTATTGTCGCCCTTGCCTACGGCCCCTATCACCACGCGCTCTTCGCCTCGTATCAGGTGCGGCGTGTAGCCGTATTGGCGTATGCTCTCGCAAACGTCTTCGATCTGCTCTTCGGTTGCGTCTGATTTCATAGCTATTATCATTGCTCCTTCTCCTTTTTGGTTTGAGGTCACTGTCAGGAATCGAACGTGTCGGCGCTCGGATAGCTGCCCAGCACCCGGACGCTTTCGGCCAGTTCTTCGAGGTTCGAAAGGGCGCGAAGGACGGCCGGCTCCGCCCTGTCGCCCGTCAAATCGAGATAGAACGAGTATTCCCACGGACGGCCTTCGATGGGGCGCGACTCTATCTTCGACAGGTCGATATCTCGGAGCGCGAACGCGGCCATCGCGCGAAAGAGCGCGCCCGGACGATTGGCCACGCGAAAGACTATTGAGGTCTTGCGTTGCGCGCCGTTCGCTGCCGTCTTTATGGAAGCGCCTCTTTCGGGCCGGGCCAGCAAGAGGAACCGCGTGTAGTTCTTTTGATTGTCTTCGATGGCTTCGGCGATGATTTGCGCGCTGTAAACTTCAGCGGCCCGCGCGCCCGCGATTGCGGCCTCGTCCCTGCGGCCCTGCTCGATGATTACGCGCACGCTGCCCGCCGTATCGTGCGCGGCCTCGGCCTCTATTTGCGGATTGGCGCGCAGGAACCGCTCGCACTGAGCGAGGGCGACCGGGTGCGAATAGACCTTTCGCACATCGGAAAATGCGACGCCGGGCAGCGCGATCAGGTTATGGATTATTCTCAGGTTCACTTCGCCGATTATCGTGAGGTCGTGTTCGAGCAGTAGGTCGTAGTTTTTATGTACGGAGCCTGCGAGGCTGTTTTCAATAGGGGCGGCTGCGCAATCGGCCTGCCCGTTCGATACTGCCTCGAACATCTCTTCGAAGGTGCGGTGAGGCAATCCCTCCATATCCGGCCCCACGAGCTTGCGCGCGGCCTCCTCGCTGAAAGCCCCGCGCTCGCCCTGATAAGCGACCTTCAATCGTCGGTTTGAATCTTCGGTTGCCATCGAATTTCTCCCTAAAAACTTCGAGGCCCGCTGCCTTCTACGGAAGGAGCGGGCCTCGAAAACTTTTGCGATATGTTACGGTCTACCGAATCGCGCCCCCCGCTCCTTTTGCGATGCTAAAGCTGAAATAGGTAAAGAAGAATGTGTGATTTGCCGCGCGCGAGATTGCCGCGCCGGGCGCTGAATTGATAGAGGTTGGTGTCGATCCGAAAGTCATATCTGTGAAGCTTCGGCAATAGAGCGAAGCATAGCGGGCATTATCCGCATCTTCGACGGGCCTGTCAAGCGCCTTTTGAAGCGGCCCAATTGTTTTCGCGCGCTTGAGCCTCCGGCGAACAATCTTTATTACAGGCATGTTCGATAGGCTAACATTGTTTGCCGCCATCCCCTTCCTGAGCTTGATTTTGAATTTTATTCTACTGCCAGTATGAAAAGATGTCATTATCCAATGGTTCATTTGGAAACCTCGACTTGCGATAATGATGAAACTAAAGGAACGTTGTTGCAGACCACCCGCCCGATTTAAATACAGGCTTGCTTATAAGTCGGTTAGCTTGATAGATGTGCAAGGCTTCCCGGTCTATCTCTTTACAGCTTGAATAGAGGCTTGCTTACTGTCGATCTGTTATTGTAATATCAGCGAGCTAGCCCGTGGCATAAGGTCGAAATTGCGAGTATCGGAGGCAGTAAAAGAGCCCATGAAAGATCGAATGTAAGCGTTCACCGGCTCATTTAGTAGAGGGGCCGAAT
>JAKEHD010000774.1 GCA_022615215.1 Blastocatellia bacterium | reverse complement strand
CTGAAATCGAAGCTCGAAGATATGGACGCGCGGATGGCTGAGATGCGCGCCTTTCGACTTCGCTTGGCCGCCTATCTCGAAGAGTGCGAAGAGGCCCTCGCGGACGGACGAAGAGACCGCTGCCCTGCGCTGTTTGATATTTCACTTTCTTCCGTCCATGAGGCGAATCCGTCCTCGCGCCTCTTCACCAGCGCGAAAAAAACTTCAAGAAAGAAACGGAGGAAAAAGGATGAAAGATAAAGCTGTATTGGGAGGGGCGATAGCTTCGGCTGTTGCTGCAAGTCTCTGTTGCATTGGGCCGCTCCTGGCGGTCGTACTGGGGCTGGGCGCATTCGGCGCAGGCGCTATTTTTGAGGCGTTGCGGCCTTACCTCATCGGAGTAACCGCGTTGTTGCTTGCCGGAGCATTCTACCTGACATACCGGAAACGTGAGGTCAGATGCGAAGACGGAAAGTGCAAGGCGGATGGCCCAAGCCGCACAAGCAAGATCATACTCTGGCTCGCGACGATCGTCGTTATAGCCTTTGCGGCTTTCCCATACTATTCCGGCGCGCTTCTCAAAGCTCAAACGCAAACGAGCGCTCCTGCAACCAATCGGAGTTCTTCCGGCGATATTGCAAATCCAAGTGAAGCATCAGCGATCGTCATGATCAGCGGTATGACTTGCGGCTCGTGCGCATTCAGCGTGCAAAGCGTGTTGGCCAAAGTACCCGGAGTGAAGTCGGCCGATGTTTCTTATGAAAAGGGCCAGGCGGTAGTCGTTTACGACCCGACAGCTATTGGCCTTGATGCTATTCGATCTGCCATTGACTCAACAGGCTTCAAGGCCACAGAGGCCAGAGTGATAACAGATGTAAAGCGGTAATCCTTTGAACGAATCAAAGAGAACCGATTCGCGAGTCCGGCTTCGAGCCGGTTGCGGAAAAAGGAGTGTCAGTTATGGAGAATCAACACACGAACATGGCGGACAGCGGCAACTGCTGCGCGCCGAGCACTCAAAACACATGGCGACAATCCTGGCTGGGCCGTGCGTTGATGGTCATCGGTATCGGCGGGGCGTCGCTTGCTTCGATATGTTGCGCCGCGCCGTTTCTGTTGGCCGGGGTATTTACCGCCATCGGCCTCGGCTTCATTTTCAACGACCTGCTCCTTATGGGATTGCTCGTTGTGTTCGCAGCCGTGGCTGTGCTCGGATACCACCTCATCCGGCGGGCAAGACAAGCCTGACTGAGAGCCGACGTAGTTTTAATGTAGAGGATGATTATGGACTGTTGCAAAGTTATTGTTGAAAAAAGCCCTGCCCAAATCGCAGACTCGGCGATTTGCGGCACATGTAGGAATAAAGCCAGGAAGGTCGCGAGAATAACCGTCGAGCATATTCTCAGGAACGAATGTCAAAACGAAATCAGAGACACCCAGTATTACTTTTGCGCGGAACCGAACTGCGATGTGATTTATTTCTCGAATGAAACCAAACAGTATTTCACGAAAAAAGATGTGCGCGTGCGCGTCGGCCTCAAAGAGACTCAAGACCCGATAACGATCTGCTACTGCTTCGATCATACTCTGGTCTCCGCGCGCGAAGAGATTGCGCGCACCGGCCGTTCAACGGTGGCATCAAGCATCACCGCTGAAATCAAAGCGGGCCGTTGCGCTTGCGAGGTAAAGAACCCATCGGGCCGTTGCTGCCTGGGGGAGGTCAACAAGGCAGTGACCGCTCTCCTGAAAGAGCAAGTGGTCCCGGTTATGGAAAGGCACGATTCTGAAGCCTCAAAAGCGGTCTCAGGAATCAGCTCGATACCTGAGTGCATGATATGCGAGGTGTGACGCGGACAGTTCGCGCATCGCTACGAGCAAACGAACGACGAAGAAAGAAATCTTTATGCGAACTACAGACAAACCCGAATGTTAAACAACGAGAAAGGACATTAACGATATGAGAAGAATCATTTCAGTTTTCAGCGCAGCGGCATTAACGCTCGCACTGTTAGTAACCGTCGCCTTAGCGGGCGTCACCGAGAAGAAATTGCGCGTTGATGGAATGACATGCGGCGGCTGTTCGGCTTCGGTCGAACATGCGCTCAAGAAGGTCGACGGCGTGATGGAAGCCAAAGCCAATCATGGCTCGGAAGGAACGGTCTGGGTCAAATATGACGACGAAAAGGTCGAGTTGTCCAAAATCAAGCAGGTGATCGCGGACGCTGGCTTCGAAGTCGTAGACAAATAGCTGTCGACGTCATAGCGTAACAGGTTTGGACTATGTTTCTTCTTTGGCTCAGGCAGGCAGCGCAGGAGACGGCTATCGTGACTGCGCTGTCTGCCGCCATTTTATTTACTCTTGCAGGTTGTGGCGCGCCCCGGCTCACATCACCGCCCGCAATTCCTCCAGAACCTGCGCCCGGCGTTATCGCGGACGCGGTTCCGCAGGCGGTCGAGCGAATGCCGATCTTCGAAGTGAAAGATACGAGCGGACGAAAGATTTCCTCGAAGACGCTTGCGGGTAAGGTGGTGCTGCTGGATTTCTGGGCCACGTGGTGCCCGCCGTGCCGCAAAGAGATTCCTCACTTCAACCGGCTTTACGCAAAATACAAAGACCGGGGGATGATTATCTTCGGGCTGGCCCTTGATGAAAACGAGGGGGAGGTTGCGGCGTTTGCCCGGCAGTTCCCAATTGAATATCCGGTGGCTTTGGCGTCGAAGCAGTTGCAGCAGAAATTCGGCGGCATTGAAGTCTATCCGACTGCATTCCTTTTTGATCGTGATGGAAAACTTGTTAAGAAGTATCTGGGCTTCACCTACCCTGACGAATTCGAGCAGGATGTGGAATCTCTGATAGGGCAGCATGTCAAAGAATGAGAGGGTATGACAGATGGCAATGAAATTTGATGTCGTAGTAATTGGGACCGGGACCGCAGCATCCACAGTTGCTTATAAGTGTCGAGCAGCAGGCTGGGATGTTGCTGTAATTGATTCGAGACCCTTTGGCGGCACCTGCGCTTTGCGTGGTTGCGATCCCAAGAAAGTGCTGGTTGGCGTTGCGGAACTCGTTGACTGGAATAATCGCATGACAAGCGAAAGGGTAACGTCAAAAGACCTGCCTATTGATTGGTCAGCTTTGATGCGATTCAAAAACAGCTTCACCACTCCCGTTCCACAAAACAGGGAGAAGGGATTCTCTGATGCGGGAATAGCTACTTTCCATGGACTCGCCCGTTTCGTAGATCAGGCTACCGTTGAGGTGGGCGATAACACACTCACCGGGCGATACGTAGTTATTGCAACCGGGGCCGGACCTGCAAAACTTGGGATACCGGGAGAAGAACATCTTACTACCAGCGATCAGTTTCTTGAGATTGAGAAACTCCCTGAAAGAATTATCTTCATAGGAGGCGGCTATATATCCTTCGAGTTTGCGCACGTTGCCGCACGCATCAAGTCCGAGGTCCGTATTCTCCACAGGAGCGACCGCCCTCTCAAAGAGTTTGACCCGGACCTGGTAAATCAACTGGTTCAGGCGACTCGCGATATAGGCGTGGATGTTCGACTCAATGCTTCTGTCGAAGCCATCGAGAAAGGCCCCGATCACTTGCTTGTGCGCGCATCCTCAGACGGGGTTGAGCAAACGTTCGAATCTGACATGGTGGTGCATGGCGCGGGTCGCGTGGCTGAGATAGCCGATTTGAATCTGGAAAAAGCGGGCATTGCGAGCAACGCTAAAGGGATTGTCGTCAATGAATATCTCCAGAGCGTATCGAACCCCGCAGTTTATGCTGCCGGTGACGCAGCCGCCACCGAAGGGCCGCCACTGACGCCGGTGGCCGGTATAGAGGGAAAGGTTGTAGCGAGCAATCTGTTGAAGGGAAACAACCGCAGACCGGACTACACAGGGGTTCCAACGGTCGTTTTTACCGTTCCGCCATTGGCCTCTGTGGGGTTAGGGGAAGAAGCCGCAAGAAAATCGGGCCTCAATTTCCAGACCAATCACAAGGACACATCCGGCTGGTACTCATCTCGCCGAACGAACCTCAAACACTCAGGCTTCAAAGTGCTGGTTGAAGAGGGCAGCGGTCGAATTCTCGGAGCTCACCTGCTGGGACTACACGCCGAGGAAGTTATCAACATCTTTGCTCTTGCGATCCGGTCAGGGTTGCGCGCATCTGACCTCAAGATTATCCCTTATGCCTATCCGAGCGGGTCATCCGATATCAGTTATATGGTGTGAAGTTTGGCCGGTTAAATGTCCAGATACCGCTCATAACCCCCTGAGATGGTAGAGCAGTGTTGAAAATTTTTCAAAGAATGGGCCAAAGGGCCGTGTCTAATAGAGTGTGGACGAATAATGGTAGAAGCGATTGGTCCCGCGCAAGAGAGATCAACCGATGAGGAGTTGGTAAGGCTCCTGATTGCAGGCGACCGGGGGGCGTTCAGGGAGTTTTACCAGTGCTATCACCTTCGTATGTACGCGATGGCATACGCGATGACGGGAAGGCAGGGAGCGGCGGAGGATTTGACTCAGGAGATATTCTTGAGAGTGTATCAGAAACTGGGCAGCTATCGCGGGGAGTCGAGTTTTTCGACCTGGTTCTATCGCCTGGCCGTCAACTGCTGTCTGAACTATCGTCGGCGAAAGCAACCGGAAGCAGAGGTGAGTCTCGCCGACGAGCATAAAATTATAGAACCTCTTGGGGGGCTGGAGCGGATGGAGGCCAGGGTTTTACAACAAGAGATCGGCGATCAGATTGATCGTGCCATCCTCAGCCTCAAACCCGATTTGCGCCTGACCTTTATATTCAAGGAGATCGAAGGGCTCAGCTATTCTGAGATAGCCGACCGGATGGGGTGTCCTGAAGGAACTGTTGCCTGGCGGTTGAATAAAGCCAGGGAGTTGCTGGCCCGTAAACTGGAACACCTCAAAGCCTCGTTATAATCATGTGGTTTGATTACGTGAAAGAGATACTATTTCGCTCTTGCAGCCATCGGCGATGGCTCTCGCCATACTTTGACGGCGAGATGGGGCCGCGTGCGAAAGAGCGGTTCGAGCATCATTTGCGCCAGTGCCGCAAGTGCCGCGCGGAGTATGAAAATTGGCTCTTCACTTCGCGAATGCTAGCGCACATGCGGCTGCCGGACTATGTCCCGTCAAGGGTCTTCACCAACCTTGAACAACGCTTGTCGAAGGCTGAGACTGCGCGAACAATCGCAGCAATGGTAGAACAGCCTCTGCCAGTTACTAATACTGCGCGAACTGTAAAGGTGAGAATGCCTCGTCCTGTCTGGTCTGCCGTTGCGATCGTCGCAATCATTGTCTCGACCATAGCTGTGATCTTACCTGTCTGGCCCCACCTGAATTCCGATATCAAGCCTGAAAAGAACGTTCAGGTTGAGGAAAAAAGTCTTCCTTTTGAAACCCCTGTTATCGAGGATGATCCGAAAGCTGATCCTGGACCTGAAACGGGCGTGACGGTCGAACGCCAGCCTGTTGAGGAAAAAAGTCTTCCTTTTGAAGGTGTGCCGCAACCCGGCCCCAGACTTAAACCCGACGACAGAGCCGAACCACCCCCGGTCGAGGATGTCGCGCGATCCGAAACCCAGCCTCGAACAGAGGATCTCGCCGAACCACAGGTAATAGAAGAGGGGACGCGGCCTGTCACTTTCGCAGGAAAGGTCGCCTTGAAGGTCATACGTGGAGGTTGCAACGACACAGGCTTTTGCTGCTTCAGCGATGAAAGAAGACTTGCGGTAGCGATTCGATCAATCGCAGGAGTTTACCGGTGTGAGTTCAACGGGACGAGAAGGGAAGCGACAGTTATCTATGACAGAGAGAAGTTGAAGTTGGAGGACATACAAAGAGTGGCGGCGAAGGCCGGGTTTCAGGTGGCCCTGCTGAAATCGCCCGGTCGTGAATGAAATATATAAACGACTTGTGCCAGTTGACCTGGAAGCCTTACAGTCAGGGAGTAAAACGGAGTTCAGAGTACCGCCTTCAGGCG